>JAUYCY010000153.1 GCA_030692055.1 Candidatus Omnitrophota bacterium
GCTTAGCTATCGCGGACCCAGCATATCTTTACTTTGCTTACGCAAAGGCTGGGTTCATTCATTGCCTTGGAATGAGGTCAACTGCGTTCACGATTTCGGCTTCATCCCCGTGGCAAGCCATGGGGTAAACGCCTGAGAGAGAAAAAAGGTTATTTTTGATGAGGTTACAGGAATAAACGAAAGCGATAGCTACCAAGAAATCACATCAAAAGTCATCGCTAAAATTAAAAGCCTTTGACTGCACAGATGAGCACAGATAGACACCACAGATGGGCCTAGATGATATTTATCTGTGACTATCTGCGGTCTTTATCTGTGGTTATTTGTGTATTGACAAAAATAAGGCTTTAAGGCATAATTATATTCCTCATTGGAAGCCCTCGGCTAATCTTAGGTATTGGAAAAGTTAAATATTTCATGCCTGGCGAGGAATATTTCCTAAGAGGACAAATCTTTTAATGGAGGTTTAATAGAATGGATAAAGTATCTACGGAATTGGAGAATGCCTATTACAACTCAATTAAGGAATTAAAAGAAGGAGAGATTGTAAAAGGCAAAATTGTTAGTGTTTCTGTTAATGAAGTAGTAGTTGATGTCGGCTATAAGTCAGAAGGTATCATCCCGCGCGATGAATTTGTAAGCGTTGATTTAGAAAGCTTATCTGAAATCGAAGTTTATGTAGAGAATGTTGAGAACGAAGAAGGAAAAGTTATTCTTTCTTTTAGAAAAGCAAAAGAAGAAAAGGGTTGGCTAACATTAGCCCAGAATTATAAGGAAGGGGATTTAGTGGACGGCGTAGTTCTCCGCAAGGTGCGCGGCGGATATATGGTAGATGTTTTTGGGGTTGAAGGGTTTTTGCCACAAAGCCTTTCCGCCTTTAGAAATGTTTCAGAAACAGAGCTTGTTGGGCAAAAGAGCCATTTTCAGATTGTGAGGATGACCAAGACTAAGGAAAACTTTATACTTTCCAGAAAAGACGCGGTACGCATGGAAAAAGAAATATCGCGTAAAAAAACATGGGAAGAAATAGAAATCGGAAAAACATTAAAGGGCAGAGTCAAAAGTGTTACCAACTTCGGTGCGTTCATAGACCTTGGAGGGGTTGATGGATTGCTGCATATTGCGGATATGAGCTGGAAAAAAATTACCCATCCTTCAGAAATCGTTGCTGTCGGCGATGAAATACAGATAATGATTTTAAATTTCGATAGAGAAAAAGGAAAAATTTCTTTAGGTTTAAAACAAACCACCCCAGACCCATGGAAAGAGATAGACAAGAAATATACACCTCTCTCGGTTATCAAGGGTAGAATAACCAATATTCAGAATTATGGCATATTTGTAGAATTAGAAAAAGGTATAGAGGGGTTGGTGCATATAAGTGAAATTTCCTGGACAAAGAAATTTTTAAATTTATATGAGATGTTTGCTATCGGAGATACTGTCGAGGCAAAAGTCATCGGTATGGAACCACAGGAGCGTAAAATTTCCCTAAGTATAAAGCAGCTTGAGAAAGACCCGTGGGATGACGCAGAGAACTTAGTAACTATTGATTCGGAGACTACGGGAAAAGTTTCTGGTTACGGCGAAGGCTGTGCCTATGTAGAATTAGAAAATGGTTTGGACGGAATACTTTATAATGAGGATATTTCTTGGACAAAAAGAGTTACGCGCGCGCAGGAGATTCTAAAGAGAGGTTCTCCTTTAAGCTTCAAGGTTTTAGGGTTAGATAGGAGTAGTAAAAAAGTCATACTTGGTTTAAAGCAGTTAATTCAAGACCCATGGCCGCAAATTCAGGAAAAATACCCTCTAGGTAGAGTTTTAGACGGTGAAGTCGTCAAAGTTACCAATTTCGGGGTGTTTGTAAAACTTGAAGAAGAATTAGAGGGTTTAGTTTTTTCAGGTGAGATAGAAAAAGAGGCAATGGATAACTTAAAATCGAAAGATAAGCTAACGGTTAAGATAATAAAAGTTGACCCCGGAGCAGCAAAGATCGGACTTTCAGCCAAAATCAACGAGCCTCAGCCAGACAGCCAAGGATAAACACAGTGCAGATTTGAAATCTAAATAAGATTGTGTAAAACGGTTGCCTGCCTGCCGGCAGGCAGGCGCAACTCGTGTCGGTTTGCGTTTATCGCAAGACGTAAAGTAAGAAAAATTCAGATTTTATTCTCTCTCGGCGAATACCCCGTGGCTTGCCACGGGGATGAAGCCGAAATCGTGAACGCAGTTGACCTCATTCCAAGGCAATGAATGAACCAGTGATAATATTAGCATAGAACATACTCCGCGGCTTGCCGCGGAGACTGGTTGATTTAAACGCAACCGTATGACGTAAAACGAAACAAGCAGCGTCCTTCGACAGGCTCAAGACAGCCCTGAGCGAAGTCGAATGGGCGTAACCGATAAACGCCCGCCACCTTGATATTGTAATAAGGTGGGTACGCCTTATGAGCGGAAAATTCTAATATATAAATGAGGTCTGAGGGGTGAAGAACGAGATACAGCGACAACTTCAGATAATAAAAGAGAATGCCGTTGATTTAGTTTCAGAGCAGGAACTAACCGCAAAATTAGAAACTTGCCTAAAAGCTAACAAACCCTTAAAGTTAAAGATTGGTTTTGACCCCACCGTAAAAGATATCCATTTAGGTCACACTGTCCTTTTAAGGAAACTAAAGAAACTACAGGACCTCGGCCATTTCGTTAACTTAATTATAGGTGATTTTACGGCGAAAATCGGCGACCCCTCGGGTAGAACCGCGCTGCGGCCTATTTTAAGTGATAAGGAAATCGAAGACAATGCTTCAACCTATACAGAGCAGGTATTCAAAATCTTAGATAGCAAAAAAACCAAAGTAATCTTCAACAGCACTTGGTATAAAGATATGCCAATATCAAAGTTTTTATCCATACTTTCTTCATATACCGTTGCTCGCATGCTTACGCGTGACGATTTCTCCCAAAGAATAAAGGAAAATAGGCCTCTTACAATTTTAGAGATGGTATATCCTTTAATTCAAGGGTATGACTCGGTAATGCTAGAGTCTGATTTAGAATTTGGCGGTAACGATCAAAAGTTTAATCTCATTGTGGGCAGACATTTACAGGAGATTTTTGGACAGAAACCGCAGGCCATTTTGACTATGCCTCTTTTGGTGGGTTTAGACGGTACAAATAAAATGTCTAAGTCTTTAGGAAATTATATAGGCATAACCGAAGAACCTAAAAGCATTTTTGGAAAACTGATGAGCATTTCAGATGAGGTTATGTGGGAATATTTTAGATTACTCACAGATTGTAAACTAGAAGAAGTAAAGAAAATGCACCCTAAAGAAGCCAAGCTACTACTCGCCCAAACGCTGGTTTCTTTTTACTATTCGCAAGCCATAGGTAAAAGAGAAAGAGATGAATTTGAAAAGGTATTTTCTCAGAGAGAAATACCCCAGGATATAACCGTGTATAAAGTAAGCAAAAATAACATCGATATAATAGAGGTGCTTTATGAAATAAAGGCAGCTTCTTCTAAGAATGAGGCTCGCCGTTTGCTTACACAGGGAGGTATTTCTGTAATCGACCCTGGCAATTCCTCTAAAATTACTACGCTAAAAACTCCATTCGTAAACGTACCGGAGCAGGGAATAGTTTTAAAAATAGGTAAGAAGAAATTCCTCAAAATCGTCCAAGATAGATCCACTTACTGATGAAAGTTCTACCATCGAAGAATCTGAATTACAGATAACCTTTCTAGGCGTAATTCTTAAGATAGGTAAGAAGAAATTCCTCAAAATCGTCCAATAAATTTCTTGCAATTTGATTTCTGATTGCTATAATACTCTGGTTATTGACTTCCGGTAAGATGTAATCTGTGTAATCATTTTTTTCCGCCAGAAGCGGATCCGCCTTCGGCGGAAATCATTGTAATCTTTCTTAAATATGCCGCAATTAAGAAAAGACCCTATCTTAGGAAGATGGGTAATCATTTCCACAGAAAGAGCTAAGAGGCCCAAAGATTTTCCCCACGCAGACTCGGCGCCTACCGAAAAAGAGTGCCCCTTTTGCCGCGGCAAAGAAAGCCAGACCCCGCCAGAGATATTTTCTATAAAAGATAACCAGGGAAATTGGAGAGTAAGAGTAATACCTAGCAAGAAGCCATTTTTAAACCCCAATGTAGAATTTTGGAAAAAAGGCAAAGGCCCTTACGATTTAATCAATGCTTTGGGTAGTCACGAAGTAGTGGTTGAAACGCCTGAGCATATTAACAATTTAGCTGATTTAGAAGAAGGCCTGGTGAGGGATGTTTTTACCGCCTATTGTCTTCGCGCTAAAGAACTAGCTAAAGATAGCCGCATAAAATACGTTTTAGCCTTTAAGAATTATGGTTGGGACGCCGGCGGAGGAAGAGTAAAACATTCGCGTTCTCAACTTATTGCCACTCCGGTTAATTTAAAAAGAGTTAAGGAGGAACTGGAAGGAGCAAAGGCGTATTATAGTTACCATGAAAGGTGTATTTTCTGTGATATAATTCGCCAAGAATTAGCAAGCGGTGAAAGGATTGTTTTAGATGAAGATGGATTTATTGCTTTAGTTCCTTTTGCTCCGCGTTTTCCTTTTGAGGTGTGGGTACTGCCTAAGAGTCATTCCCCGGATTTTATCGGCATTTGCGAAAGAAACGTAGGAGGGTTTGCTAGGGTGGTCAAGAAGGTCCTTAGTAAGATAAAAGTTTTGCTTAATGACCCGTCTTATAATTACGTTATACATACAGCGCCTTTTAGAAGGCCTTATCCGGGGTATTGGTCAACCATAGAAGAAGATTATCACTGGCATATGGAAATTACGCCGCGCTTAACTCGTGTAGCAGGATTTGAATGGGGAAGCGGTTTTTATATTTGTCCCTCATTACCGGAGGAAGCGGCAAAGTATTTACGGGAAACCAATGTATAAAGCGCAAAGCGCATGGCGCATAGCGCAAAGCGGTTATTATGCCTGATATAAGAAAAGATCCTATTGTCGCGCGTTGGGTAGTGGTAAACGTAGAAGAGCCATATTTGCCAAAGGATTATGATATTGCTCCTTTTGTTTGGAAGGGAGAAAAAGACTGTTCATTTTGTCAAGGTAACGAACACCTTACGCCTCCAGAAATAGAAGCGATTTCCGAAGGCTGGCGCGCTCCCAATACTTCAGGGTGGAAAGTAAGGGTAGTTCCTAATAAATTCCCTGCCTTAATAATTGAAGGAGATTTAGATAAACACGCTGTCGGCATATATGATATGTCTAACGGCGTAGGGGCTCACGAGGTTATTATTGATAGCCCTCATCATTTTAAGGGAATACCTGAGTTTACCGATTTAGAGACAGAGTATATGCTAAAAGCATACAGGTCTCGAGTTCTAGATTTAAGAAAAGACAGAAGATTTAAATATCTTTTGATTTTTAAAAATGTCGGCCTTGAGGCCGGAGCATCGCTTGAACACGGCCATTCGCAGTTAATCGCCCTACCCATGGTTCCTAAAAACGTTTTAGATGAAGTAAAAGGCGCGCGGCATTTCTACGAGTATAGGGAGAGATGTATTTTCTGTGACATGATTGCTTATGAAGCGGAAAATGGCCGTGAAAGAGTAGTAAGCGAAAACGAACATTTTGTTTCTTTTTGCCCCCTTTCCAGCAGGTTTTCTTTTGAGGTTTGGGTTATTCCTAAAGAGCACTCTGTAGATTTTGGCGAGATAGACGACAAACATTTAAAAAGTTTAGCAAAAATTTTGAAAGATTCTTTAGCTCGGTTAAAAAAGGTATTAGGGGAGCACCCCTATAATTATATTATTCATACTTCACCGGTAAATACCGATGCGCATCCGTCATATCACTGGCATATTGAGATAATGCCAAAGTTAAGTAGGGTTGCAGGTTTTGAATGGGGAAGCGGCTTTTATGTGGTATCAACACCACCAGAATTAGCGGCGAAATACTTGAAAGAAGTCAAAATATAAACCATTGATTACACAGATTTTCGAAGAGATTACACAGATTATTTTATCAGTGTAATTCGCATCTAATCAGCGTAATCATTTTTAGAGAGGAGGTCTTTATGGCAGTTAAAGTAGGAATCAACGGGTTTGGTAGAATCGGAAGAATGGTAGGACGGGCAATTTTAGAAAAAAATTCAAAGTTAATAGAACTGGTCGCCGTAAACGACATTACCGATGCGAAATCGCTTGCGCACCTATTAAAATACGATTCTATACACGGGCGTTTTCCTGGCGGAAATGTCAAGGTTGGTACTGATTCGATTATTGTTAACGGCAAAGAAATAAAAGTTTTTGCAAAAAGCGATCCTTCTGAGCTTCCTTGGAAAGAGCTTGGCGTTGAAATCGTGGTAGAATCTACCGGACTTTTTACTATAAAAAATGACGGTGTTAACAAGAAAGGTAAAACAGTAAAAGGCGCTGTTAACCATATTACTAAGGGCGGAGCTAAAAAAGTTATAATTTCCGCACCCGCCGAAGGCGAAGATATAACGATAGTTATGGGCGTTAACGATGATAAGTATGATCCGAAAAATCACAATGTAGTCTCTAACGCTTCTTGCACTACCAATTGTCTTGGTCCCGTAGCCAAAGTCCTTAACGATACCTGGGGTATAGAAAAAGGCCTTATGACCACTATACACGCTTATACCAACGATCAAAGAGTCCAGGATCTTCCGCATTCGGATATGCGCAGAGCCCGCGCAGCCGCCATATCCATGATACCAACTTCAACTGGAGCAGCAAAAGCAATAGGCCTTGTTATTCCGGAGCTTAAAGGTAAGCTCGATGGTTTTGCCATGAGAGTTCCTGTAGCCAATGTTTCCGTGGTTGATCTTTCTTGTACTTTGAAAAAAGATGTAACCGTTGAAGATATTAATAAGGCCCTTAAGGCCGCGTCAGAAGGAAAGATGAAAGGCATTCTCGAATATACCGACGAAGATGTGGTGTCAGTTGATTTTAACCATACTACAGCTTCTTCTACCGTAGACTCGAAAATGACCAAAGTTATTGGCGGTAATTTCGTCAAAGTCATTGCTTGGTACGACAATGAATGGGGATATTCCTGCCGAGTAGTGGATCTTATTGAGTACATGATTAAGAAAGGATTATAGCGCATAGCGCCAAGCGCAGAGCGCATAGCGTAGATAACAGAGCACAGATAACAGAGGGCAGAAGTCAGAAATCTGACCTCTGTTATCCGACATCTGGCTTCTGAATAATAGGGGGAGTAATGGCTAAGCTTACAGTTAAAGACGTAGATTTTAAAAATAAAAAAGTAATTATGCGCGTGGATTTTAACGTGCCTTTAGATAAACAAGGTAATATTACTGATGACACACGCATAAAGGAAGCATTGCCAACAATAAAATATGTTTTAGAAAAAGGCGCAAAGAAGCTAATTCTAATGAGCCATTTAGGAAGGCCGGAAGGTAAGGTTGTTGATGGCCTTCGGATGAATCCTGTGGCAAAGGTATTGTCTGAAATGCTCAAAGAAGAAGTTGAGAAATTAGACGACTGCATAGGCGACCAAGTAAAAAAAAGGATAGGTAGCAGTAAGGCAAGAGTTATTCTTTTAGAGAATTTGCGTTTTCACGCGGAAGAGGAAAAGGGCGATGAAAAATTTGCTAAAGCGCTTGCTTCTTTGGCAGATACCTACGTTAATGACGCTTTTGGTACCGCTCACCGCGCGCATGCCTCTACTACCATTGTGGCTAAGTTTTTACCTTCTTGTCTTGGATTATTAATGGAAAAGGAAATAAAATACCTTTCTTCTGCGCTAAAACCCCAGAAGCCTTATGTGGTTATTTTGGGCGGAGCAAAGGTATCGGATAAAATTGACGTCATTAGTAGTTTAATGAAGAGTGCGGATAAATTTTTGATTGGCGGAGCAATGGCATATACATTTTTAAAAAGTAAGGGCATAGACGTGGGCAATTCGCGCGTAGAGGTGGATAAACTTGATGCGGCAAAAAATATCTTGCAAAATGCGCAAAAAAAAGGTATAAACATTGTTCTTCCTGTTGACCACTTAGTGATAGATAACCTGGATAACCCCACTGTCAAAAAGACCGTAGATATAATACCCGCGGGTTTTTTAGGCGTGGACATAGGCCCTAAAACGATTGAATTGTTTAAGAAAGAACTAAAGGATGCCAAAACCGTTCTGTGGAACGGCCCTGTGGGTATATTTGAAAAAGACGATTACGCAAAAGGCACCAAGGAAATTGCTCAAGTTTTAGCTACTTTAAAAAATGCTACAGTGATTGTTGGCGGAGGCGATTCTGCTTCCGCGGCAAAGAAATTTAAAGTAGCTGATAAGTTATCGCACGTTTCCACCGGCGGCGGAGCGTCTTTAGAGTTTTTAGAGGGCAAAGAGCTACCGGGGATAGCGATTATCCCTAATAAATAGCACAGATAATCACAAGATTAAGACCACAGATAGTCACAGATAAAATCTTGTGCTCATCTGTGGTGTGTATCTGCGCTAATCTGTGAGTTAATTTAAAATAATATGAGAAAACCACTTATAGCCGGCAACTGGAAAATGTATAAAACCATTGGCGAGGCTATTGCATTGGCTAATGGAATAAAAAGGGGCGTGCTTGATTTTAGCAATTTTGTAGATGTAGCGCTATGCCCTCCTTTTGTTACTCTTTCGGTTGTTTACGACGTTATTAGCGATACAGATATAGCATTAGGAGCGCAAGATTTATTTTGGGAGAAGGAAGGCGCTTATACCGGCGAGGTTTCACCGGTGATGCTAAAGGATTGTGGTTGTGAGTTTGTGATTATCGGGCATTCCGAACGAAGAAAATATTTTTTTGAAACCGATGAAACGGTAAATAAAAAAATAAAAGCAGCACAAGTCGTCGGCCTTAAACCTATTGTTTGCATAGGCGAGACACTCAGTGAGCGAGAATCCGGTAAGACCATTGAAGTAGTAAAGACACAACTAGAAGGTGGGTTAAAAGATTTAGGAATAGAGGATGTGTTAGATTTGGTTATTGCTTATGAGCCAGTTTGGGCTATCGGAACAGGCAAAAATGCTACAGCTAGTCAAGCCCAGGAGGTTCATGGGTTTATTCGTACATGGATAACCGATAATTTTTCCCAAGGAACTGCCGAAGCTTTGCGGATTCTTTATGGAGGAAGCGTAAAGCCTTCAAATATAAAAGAATTAGTAAAAGAAAATGATGTTGATGGCGCATTGGTAGGGGGTGCATCTTTGGAAGTTTCCTCTTTTGTCGAAATAGTGAAAAATTCTATTAAATAAAATGTTATACAATTTAGTTCTATTTCTTCATATCGTGGTAGTCATAGGTTTGGTGGGGGTAATACTTGTGCAAAGAGGCCGAAGCGGTGGCCTTGTCGAGGCACTGGGCGGGGTGGAGTCAATTTTTGGGACAAAAACGAATTCTTTTTTTGTAAAAATAACAGTTATTCTGGCAGCCCTGTTTTTTATTACTTCGATATCTCTGGCTTACTTAGCTAAAGCACGCGGTAGATCTATTATGGATAAATATAAAGAGCCACCGGTTACGCAAGGGCAACAACAAGAAGCTCCTAGCCCCGAGGCTAATTCGCCCGCGAAATCAACCAGTCTCCGCGGCAAGCCGCGGAGTATGTTCTATGCTAATATTATCACTGGTTCATTCATTGCCTTGGAATGAGGTCAACTACGTTTACGATTTCTGCTTCATCCCCGTGGCAAGCCGCGGGGTATTCGCCGAGAGAGAATAAAACACAATTATAAGTGTATTAATTTTTTGTCTAAAAAATCAAATTATCTTGACAGAAAATGCCATTTATGCTAAATTAGAACCGATGAGATATCTACTTTCTTGCCTCCTTTTTTTTCTTCCTTTGATTTTCTCTTACGCAAAAGACTCTGACGATCCTGGGATACCTATGTCTTCTATGCGTGGCACAGTCACAACACGTACCGGCGGCTCAGTAACTACGCGTAGTTATACCCCCAAGAGTTCGAGTAAGGGGCAATCTACTAAGAGCAGGGATACTTCCAAGAAAAAAATTAAGTCTAAGAAGAAGCCCAAAGCTAAAGTAGAGCCAGAAGATCGAATAACAGATGATTCCTTAGAGGGCGTTTTGGCGGGGGAGGCTAAAGGTTATCATGAAGAAGGCTATAAATTACAGTCAAACGGAGATCTTAGGGGAGCTTTGGTTTATTATAAAAAGGCCATAGAATTAGATCCTTCCTCGGTGATACTTTTAAACGATTTAGGTGTAGTATACGAGGGTCTCGGCGACGAGGTAAGCGCAGTAAATATGTATAAGAAGGTGGTACAGATAGACCCCAGATATTTACCGGTTTATGCAAACTTAGCTCTCTTTTATGAAGGTAAAGGCGATATAAAAAATGCGACTTATTACTGGCAAAAAAGATATGAGTTAGGCAAAGAAGGAGAGTATTGGCGAGAACAGGCCGCGCAGCACCTTTTAAAATTAGGCACCTATCCGCAAATTAAAAAAGATATTTTGAATAGGCAAGCGGAAAAGTTTTCCGATGATCTTGCCGAAGAACGTGAAGTAAAAAAGACTGACAATATCGAAGAAGCCAAGTTGCATTATTATATTGGCTCGCGATTGCTTATAAAAAGAGATTATCCCGGAGCGTTAAGAGAATTTGAAACTGCTCTGACGCTAAATCCTTCCGATAGAGAGCTAAAAGAAAAAATATTGGAGGCATACAAAAAGACACAAAGATCTTACACTAAGGATATGGTTTTAACCGATACGCAAGCCGCATTGGATAATGTCAGAGATGAAGATTTTACTACTGCAGAGTCAAAGCTACGAAGCGCTCTCTCAGCGGTTTACCGTGTTGCCCAGGAAAAAAAATAATATAATTCCAGCCAACACCCCATTAACGGTTTATAAGTAATTTTAAACACAAACCATTACGAGTTTTGTTCTAAATACCAAAAAGAATGCAAGCCCTGCCTTAAATCAAGGCAAAATTAATGAAGTTTGGACTCTGAATTCTTACTATAATACAAAATAATCTAGTTATGGTGTATCGCCGCGTTGTTTGTTGCCAATATTAACTCGCGCATTTTCATGTCTACAGACACAATTTACCTTGTTGATGGAACCTCTATATGCTACCGCTCGTTCTTTGCTATTAAGTTGTCTAACTCAAAGGGATTTCCTACGGGGGCGATTTACGGTTTTTATCAAACATTAAAAAAAATAATTAACCAGTATAAGCCTTTTTATATGGGAATTTGTTTCGATGTTTCTCGTAAAACTTTTCGCCAAGATAAATTCAAAGCTTATAAAATTCAAAGGCCTCCTTTACCGGATAATTTAAAATCACAGATTCCTATCATAAAAAAGTTAATAGGTCTTTTGGGCATTAAATTGATAGAAAAGCAAGGTTATGAAGCGGATGACATAATTGCTTCGCTCTGCCAAAAAGCTCTTAAAAATAACTTCTCAAGCGTTATCGTAGGTTCGGATAAAGATATGTATCAGCTTCTAGATAACAAAAAAATAACAGTTTATGACCCAGCGCGGGAAGAATTGATAGACGAAGAAAAATTCAAAAAAGAGTTTGGCTTTGCGCCGCCCCTAATTATTGATTATCTCTCATTGGTGGGAGATAGCGTGGATAATGTACCCGGTGCAAAGGGAATAGGAAAAGTAGGGGCTTCAAAGCTCATAAGTGAATTCGGCACGATAGAGAATGTGTTTAAACATACTGATGAGCTTTCCGCAAAAGTAAAGGAAGTACTCGTGCGAGAAAAAGAAAATATCATATTAAGTAGGGAGTTAGTTACGTTGCAATATTGTGATTTAGACGTAAGTTGGCAGGATCTAAAAATAAAGGAACCCGATTATTCGCAAATTCGCAAATTATTTCAGGAATTTGAATTTAAAAGACTGCTTAAAGAGCTTCCTGCTCCCAAATTAAATATTAAGGTTGATATAGTAGAAGCAAGTTATGATTCCGTCATAAAAACTATTGATAAAGACGAATGCGTGTTATATACGCAGGGGTTTTATGCTTACGTTTTTGATAACAATAAAGAAAGCGTATTTAAAATTGAGCTTGAGGATGCGAAAAAGCTTCTTCAAGACAAAAGCATTAAGAAAATTTCCTATGATTTTAAAGAACAACTGTCCCTATTGAAAGATATAAAGATAGAAGGTTCGTGGTTTGATGTAAAAATCGCAGCCTATCTGGTAGATTCATCGTTACCCGATTATAGCTTACCTACTTTAGCCTCTCAGTATCTTGGCGAATTTTTACCGGAGGTTTCCGGTGAAGTTGCCCCTTATTTTATTTATCGGCTTTATAAAATACTTTATCCAAAACTAAAAGAAGGAAATTTAGAAGAACTATTCTTTACTGTGGAGATGCCCCTTATAGATATCTTATATCAGATGCAAGCCAACGGCGTAAAAATAGATTTAGAAAAAATGGATGAGCTTTTTAAAGAGGTGGATAAACGCTTAACTGGCGTTCGGGAAAAAATATTTAAAATTGCAGGGAAAGAATTTAATTTAAATTCTCCGAAACAGTTAAGCGTAGTTCTATTCGAAGAACTTAAAATACCCCCTATCAAGAAAACCAAAACCGGATTTTCTACGGGAGAAGAGGTATTGGATAAGCTATCGTCGCAATTTGAAATAGCAAAGCTAATTATGCAATATCGCGAATTAAATAAGTTAAAGACGACATATATTTCGCCTTTAACCGAAGATGTGAAATCAAAGGGAGGTAAAATTCACGCCGAATTTAATCAAGTTTCTACTCAAACCGGCAGGCTTTCAAGCTCTTCCCCGAATTTACAAAGTATTCCTATAAAAGGAGAATTTTCTTCCAAGTTACGCAGTAGCTTTATTTCTTCTTTCAATGACGGTTATATATTCTGCGCAGACTACTCGCAAATTGAGCTCAGGATATTAGCTCATTTCTCCGGCGATGAGCGGCTCTATGAAGCATTTAAAAATAATCTTGATATTCATAGCTATACTGCAGCCCTACTTTTTGGCGTAAAAGAAGAAGATGTGGAAGATACGCAGAGGAATTTAGCCAAGAGAGTAAATTTTAGCATAATTTATGGAATGAGCGCTTACGGGCTTTCTCAGGAGTTGCATCTTACGCTACAACAAGCTGAAACTTTCATCCAGGATTATTTCTTGCGTTACCCTAAGGTGAAAGAATATATTCAAAGAATTTATGAAGAAGTTGAAAAAAATGGTTTTGTGACGACAATTTTAGGCAGGAAAAGATATCTACCCGATTTTATTAGTCCAAACCCACAACTAAAAGAGTTTGCTATGCGTCAAGCAGTTAATACCCCCATTCAGGGTTCCTGCGCCGACCTTATTAAGGCGGCAATGGTAAGGATTTGTAAAGAATTTCAAGAAAAAGAGTTGCAATCTAAGTTGATAATGCAAATACATGATGAACTTGTTTTTGATATTCCTAAAGAGGAATTGAAACAAGTTGCAGAGATTGTAAAAAAGAATATGGAAGGAAGTATAAAATTATCCGTTCAGGTAAAAGTTAATCTACAGTACGGTAAAAATTGGGCAGACTTACAGGATGTTGAGGCATAGCGCTAAGCGCAGAGCGCATAGCGTAGGGAAAAATTATAAAAAAGATTTTCAATAGATAAAATATAAGTATATTAACGCTTGGCGCTATGCGCCATGCGCTTTGCGAGAAAGGAGGTAAAGGATGAGAATTGCAATTTGTTCTTCAGAAGTTTTTCCTTATGCGAAGACAGGAGGGTTGGCGGATGTTACTGGCGCGTTACCCCTGGCATTAGCTAAATTAGGCCACCAGGTTAAAGTTTTTATGCCCTGGTATAAGAACGTAAAGCCTGCAAAATCATTACAGGACTACGGTGTTACTAAAGACGGTAATGTAGAGTTTTATTTTATTAAAAATGATAATTATTTCATGCGCGACGCTCTTTACGGCACACCGCAGGGCGATTACAGCGATAATTTAGAAAGATTTTCTTTTTACAGTAAACAAGTTTTAGAGATTTTGAAGAAAATAGATTTTTGCCCGGATGTTATCCATCTCAATGATTGGCAAGCGTCTTTAGTGAGTATATACCTTAAAACCTTATATAGGAATGATGATTTTTTTAAAAGTACTAAATGCGTTTTAACTATTCATAATCTTGCCTATCAGGGTTTATTTGAAAAAGATAAATATCCGATTTTAGGAATTTCTTGGGATTATTTCAATATGCACTGTTTAGAGTTTTACGGCAAAATCAACCTTTTAAAAGGCGGTATTATGTTTTCCGATATTATTAATACCGTAAGCCCCACATATGCCAAGCAGATTCAGACTCCTGATTACGGCTGCGGGTTGGACGGAGTGCTGCGTGAAAGCCGCGGGCGCCTTCTCGGAATACTTAATGCCATAGATTACGATGTGTGGGATCCCCAAACCGATAAGCTGGTATATAAAAACTACTCGCCTAAAAAATTAGAAGACAAATATATTAATAAAAAAATGTTTCAAAAAGAACTGGGATTAAAGGTAGACCAAAACACCTTGCTTTTAGGTATGGTGAGCAGGCTCGCAGAGCAAAAAGGCGTAGATATACTTTCAGATTCCTTGGATTATATTTTGAAAAAATATCAGGTAGTTATTTTAGGTTTAGGCGATGAAAAATACCACAAAATTTTAAAGAAAAAAGCAGGTAAATTTAAAAAATCTTTTTCTCTCAATCTAAAGTTTGATGAAAAGATAGCTCACAATATATACGCAGCCTGCGATTGTTTTTTGATGCCTTCAAGATTTGAGCCCTGCGGCCTTAGCCAGATGATTAGTTATAAATATGCAACTAGCCCCATTGTGCATAGCACAGGCGGGCTAGCCGATACGGTTATTGACGTTCGCGAGCAAGGGGGAGGTTTTGTTATCGGCAAATATTCAAGCGCTGATTTAATTGATGCCGTTGACAGGGCTGCAGCTTTATTTAGTAAAAAACAAGCCTGGCTTAAACTTATGAAGAAAATAACGCAGTATAACTTTTCTTGGGAAGCCACAGCTAAGAAGTATGTAGATATGTATAAGAAAGCAGCAAAATCCGCATAGCGCTAAGCGCGCAGCGCATAGCAAAGAACATTTCGTTTTTACGCTACCCAACAGGGTGCCCTGCTGGGCTAGGCGCTATGCACCATGTGCTTTGCTGTAAATTTACATTATGCCGGTTTTTGGTCTAACAGGAAATTTAGCGACGGGTAAAACCACTGTCCTTGGGCTACTTAAGAAAAAAGGAGCAGTTGTTTTTGATGTGGATTCCCGCATTCACCGCTACTACAGAGATAAAAATAGTGTGGTTTATAAAAAGACACATGCTCTTTTCCCTGGCACTATATCCCGCGGCGTGATATCTCGCAAAAAATTAGGAAAAATTGTCTTCTCGGACATAAAGAAACTGTGTCAATTAGAAGAAATAATCCACCCCGTAATAATTAAAGAGCTAAAAGAGTGGATAAATAATAAAAGGGATAAAAAAGGAATTTATATTGCTGAAGCTGCGCTTTTGTTTGAGAAAAAACTACAGAATTATTTCGACGCAGTAATATTGGTGTGTACGCAAAGAGGTATTCTTATCAATAGGATAATGAAAAATTTGCATCTCTCAAGGATTATGGCACAAAGACGCTTAGAGCTATTTATGGCTTTAGAAGAAAAAGCAAAAAAAGCAGATTTTGTTATCAATAATGATTCCGATATCAAACATTTGAAGAAGGGGGTTGAATTATTGTGGAGTAAACTTAAAGCATCTTGCTATCAAGAAAATTACCTTCGGCAATAACTATTTAGGTTATTCTCAGTGGTTAGACCCTTCCTTTAAAGGTATAGGAAGGTCTATCCCTGTGGGATTAGGAAAGTTTTACTTGTGCCCTTTAGGGTATACTTTCCTACACCATAAAATATTTTAAATTACTGTTGCCCAACGCTTGGGGGTATACAGTTAATCTATATTAAAATTAGAAAAAATGGAGGATAACCATGAATGACAGTATTGACATTGGAGTATTGAAGGACATGAAGATTTCTGCCTTGAATAAAATGGCAAAAGAACTGGATATCAACGGCACCAGCGGCGTAAAGAAACAGGATCTTATTTTTAAAATCCTGCAGGCAAAGGCTGAAAAAGAAGGGCTTATGTTTGGCAACGGTGTTTTGGAAGTTCTTCCGGAAGGCTTTGGATTTTTGCGTTCGCAAAACTATAACTATTTGCCTTCGCCTGACGATATCTATGTTTCTCCTTCTCAGATTAGGAAGTTTTCCTTAAGAACTGGAGATACGGTTAGCGGTCAAATAAGGCCGCCAAAGGATAACGAAAAATACTTTGCATTACTTAAAGTTGAGGCAGTTAATTTTGAAGACCCAGAAGGTTCAAGGAATAGAGTGCTTTTTGACAATCTTACTCCGGTTTATCCCAAAGAAAGGTTTATTTTAGAAACTGTTGCCGAAGAGCATTCTATGCGAGTACTTGATTTGCTTTGCCCG
Source organism: Candidatus Omnitrophota bacterium (assembly GCA_030692055.1). The sequence goes on from JAUYCY010000153.1 coordinate 16,549, forward strand.
ATAGGTAAAGGCCAACGCGGTTTAATCGTCGCGCCTCCTTATAGCGGTAAAACCGTGCTTTTACAAAAGGTAGCCAACGCGATCATGAAAAACTATCAGGAAGTAATCCTGATGGTTCTTTTAATTGATGAGCGGCCGGAAGAAGTTACAGAGATGAAAAACATAGTTAAAGGCGAAGTAATAAGTTCTACATTTGATGAACCGGCTCAAAGGCATGTCCAGGTAGCAGAAATGACGATAGAGAAGGCAAAGCGCTTAATTGAGCATAAAAAAGACGTAGTGATATTACTAGATAGTATCACACGGTTAGCCAGGGCATACAATTTGGTAGAGCCGCATTCAGGTAGAATTTTATCCGGTGGAATCGACTCAGGTGCGTTACATAAACCAAAAAGATTTTTTGGTGCTGCTAGGGCGCTTGAAGAAGGCGGCTCCCTTACCATTATCGCAACATCGCTTATCGATACAGGCTCGCGCATGGACGATGTAATCTTTGAAGAGTTTAAAGGCACTGGAAATATGGAAATAACCCTCGATAGAAATATTTTCCAAAGAAGAATATACCCTTCAATTGACATTAAGCGTTCCAATACAAGGAGAGAGGAGCTTCTTATCCATCCCGATGAGCTTCAAAGAACTTGGATGTTGAGGAAAGCACTAAACGAGTTAAGTTCCGTGGAAGCATTGGAGCTACTTATTGAAAAGCTAGGCAAGACAAAGAATAACGTAGAATTTCTCCTAACGCTCAATAAATAGTGGTATAATATGCAATTTAATAAACTCTAGCAATTTAACCCCTAACTGTTTCGTGTAGCCTAACCATTCTAAGCTCGAGGTTTCTATCGGAAGACAAGTGTTTGTGATTTATATATTGTAACTTGTAATTTTTATAAAAGACGGAGGTAAAAACATGAAAGACAAAGGCCATCCAAGGTATGAATTAGCTACAATTATGTGCGCTTGTGGTAACGTTGTGCATACGCGCTCGACCAAAAAAACCATAAATGTAGAAATTTGTTCAAACTGTCACCCCTTCTTTTCCGGAAGGCAGAAGTTTGTGGATTCCGAAGGAAGGGTGGATAAGTTCATCAAGAAATACGCTAAGAAGAAATAACACAGATGAGCACAGATGATATTTATCTGTGACTATCTGCGGTCTTCATCTGCGGTTATCTGTGTATAAAAAAATGATTAACGTCGATAAACTAAAAGAAGAGCATCGTAAAATCTCTGAGGAGCTATCTTCTCCCGATGTCACAAAGGATAGGGAGCGGTATCAACAGCTTGCTAAGAGGTTTTCTTTTTTGGAAAAAGTCCTTAACCTCGAAAAACTAAGAACAGATTGTTTAAAAGAAAAAGAGCATTTAGAAGCTGTCTTTTCCAATCCGAAAGAAGCTGAAGAATTTAGGGGCTTAGCCAAGGAAGAACTCGGTAAGTTAGAGGTAAAAGTTAAATCTATAGAAGAGGATATTGAGGATAAGCTTTTTGCAAGCCAAGAGCCGCAAAGAGATGTAATTATTGAAATAAGGGCAGCCGCAGGAGGAGAAGAATCTGCTTTGTTTGCTTCTGACCTTTTTAAAATGTATTCAAGATATGTTGAAAAAAATGGATGGAAACTTGAAACGCTTGATTCTAGCCCAACGGATATAGGGGGATTCAAGGAAATAGTTTTTTCTGTATCTGGCGAGGGCGCATACGCGCATCTTAAATTTGAAAGCGGAGTACATAGAGTTCAGCGTGTTCCTAATACAGAAGCAAGCGGTAGGGTTCATACCTCTACAGTGACGGTAGTAATTTTAATAGAACCAAAAGAAGTAGAGTTAAATATTAATCCGGACGATTTAAAAATTGAAACTTTTCGTGCAAGCGGCAAAGGCGGTCAACACGTAAACAGGACTGATTCCGCAGTGCGTATTACTCACGTACCTACAGGCACTGTCGCCGGATGCCAAGATGAGCGTTCTCAGGGTCAAAATAAAGAAAAAGCAATGAGGGTTCTTAAAGCACGCATTTTAGAAAAAATGGAACGCGAGGCAAATGCTAAAATTACAAGTGCACGGCGTGTGCAAATAGGAACAGGTGAGCGCAGCGAAAAAATCCGCACCTACAATTTTCCTGAAAGGCGCCTTACCGACCACAGAATAAATTTTACTATTTATCAATTGGATAGAGTTTTAGAGGGTGACCTTGACGAAGTGATAAAAAAGCTTATCCAGGAAGAAAGAAAAAAGCTATACGAATTAAAAGGTCTCGTATAAACGCGAATATTCGCGAATCCAACGTTAATATACGCGAATAGAAAATATTAATTCATTAGCGATAATTCGCGTTTCCGCCAGAGGCGGATCCGCCTTAGGCGGAAGATTAGCGTGAATTAGCGTTTAAAGCTATGAAGCTGAAAGAATGGATAAATACGAATAGAGAGTTTTTTACAGAACACGATTTACGTTTTCTACTTAAGGAAAAGTTATCTATTGACGCTAACCTGATATCGCGTAAAGATTTTTTGCTGGATGAAGCCAGCCTTATTGATTTAGAAGAAATAAAAAGAGTATACACAGAGGGCTTGCCTATGGCTTATATTTTGGAAAAAGAAGAGTTTTTTGGCTTAAAATTTAAAGTCAATTCAGAGGTATTAATTCCTCGTAAAGAAACAGAATTGATTGTTGAAAAAGCGATAGAACTAATAAAAAAGAATAATCTTAAATATATTTTAGACTTAGGCTGTGGCAGCGCAAATATCGCTATAGCTATAAGTAAGTCAATGAAAAATAGGGTAAATATTTTTTCTTCAGATATAAGTTTGCAAGCTCTAATGGTGGCCAAAACCAATAGCCTATCGCATGATGCTGATATAAAATTAATCAATACTGATTTATTCGAAGGATTTAAAAAGAGTTGCTTTGATTTGGTAGTTTCTAATCCGCCATACGTTGGATCGCGTGATATTAAAGATTCTTTAAAATATGAGCCACTACTTGCACTAGAAGCAGGTAGCGATGGTTTAGCTATTATTAAAAAGATACTATTTCAATCCAATTTATATTTAAAAAAAGGTGGTTATTTGATTATGGAGATAGGATATAATCAAAAAGAATTAGTTGAGAATATGCTTCAAAATATAGATAGTTATGAAATCATAGAGTGGATAAAGGACTATAGTGGTAATTGGAGAGGAGTAATATTGCATAGCGCATAGGGCATGGCGCATGGCGTAAAGAAAGATGGATAAATTTGTAATTCACAAATCTTCTTTATCTGGTACAGTTGAGATAAGCGGTTCAAAAAACGCAACCTTGCCTATCATGGCCGCTACCATACTTACCGATGAGGATTGCATACTTCATAATGTCCCTAATCTTATGGATATAAGGACAATGGCAAAAATTTTAGAGGGTTTAGGCAAAGAAATCCGCTACGAGAATAACACCATGGTTATAAAAACTACAAAGAAACAAGGTTACGTTGCCCCATATCGGCTAGTGCGTACAATGCGTGCTTCATTTTGTTGTTTAGGGCCACTTCTTGCTAAGCGCAAAAAAGCAAAGGTTTCGCTTCCCGGAGGTTGCGTTATCGGCGTACGGCCGGTTGATTTACATATAAAAGGATTAAACGCCCTGGGAGCAGAAACTATTATACAAAGGGGTTATTGCGTGGGCGATGGTAGAAAAATGCATGGTAGCCATATCTATTTAGGTGGGCAGTTCGGTTCTTCCGTGCTTGCCACAGATAATATTATGATGGCTGCTACTCTCATAGAAGGCGAAACTATAATTGAATATGCTGCTTGCGAACCAGAAGTAGAAACTTTAGGATTATTCTTAAAAAAAATGGGCGCAGATATTGTTGGAGAAGGGACGCCATTGGTACGAATAAGGGGTGTAAAAAAACTTGGCGGATGTGAATTCGATATTATTCCTGATAGAATCGAAGCCGGTACTTTTATCGCCGCAAGTCTTGCTACGCAATCGCCATTAGAAATAAAAGGCGCAAATCCTTTTCATCTTACCTCTGCTATAGAAGTGGCTAAAGAAATGGGTGCAGAAATTCACGTTGACAATGCTCGCGCTATCATTGTAAAGCCAAAATCGCCCATAAAACCTGTGAATATTGCTACTTTACCTTATCCGGGATTTCCCACAGATTTACAAGCTCAGTTTATGACCTGTCTTTGTTTTGCTAAAGGAATTTCTTTGATTACAGAAAAAATTTATCCGGACAGATTTATGCATGTAGCAGAACTTAATCGTATGGGTGCCAGAATCCAACGCAACGGGCCCTATGCTATAGTAGAAGGTAAAGAAAAAATTTTTGGTGCAGAGGTCATGGCTTCAGATTTAAGGGCGTCGGCAGCTTTAGTTATAGCGGGGCTAGCGGCAGAGGACAGAACAGATATTTTTAGGGTTTACCATATTGACCGCGGATACGAGCGTATTGAAGAGAAATTGTATAAAGTAGGAGCAAAAATAAAGAGGGAAAAACAATAATTATTGTTATAGGTTAATATGTTGTTAGGTTGGCAGGTTAAACATACCATTAACATAGCAACCTATAAACCTAATAACTTATAAACTAACATGGTATTAGTAATCGACAATTACGATTCATTTACTTATAATCTCGTGCAGTATTTGCAAGAATTAGGTGCAGAGGTTTCTGTTTATCGTAATGACAAAATTAGTATACATAGGTTAAAAAAATTAAAAATAGATAAAATTGTTATCTCTCCCGGGCCCGGTCGCCCTAAAGATAGTGGAATAAGTTGTTTTGTTATAGCTGAATTTTATAAAAAAATACCCATTCTCGGTGTGTGCCTTGGGCATCAGTGTATAGGGTATTGTTTCGGGGGCCGCATCATAAAAGCTAGCGAAATTATGCATGGTAAAACCTCCCTAATTTATCACAGTAATAAAGGAATATTCAAGGGAGTTAAAAATCCTTTTATTGCAACCAGATACCACTCGTTAATTATTGAAAAAAAGACGTTACCTTCAAATTTAGCTATTACCGCTTATACTAAAAATGGTATAATAATGGCGGTGCGAGACAAGAAATACCCTCTTTTTGGAGTTCAGTTTCACCCCGAATCTATTCTTACCCAGGAAGGAAAAAAGATTCTAAATAATTTCTTGAAATTATGATTACACAGATTAGGATAGCGATTACACAGATTGTTATTGTAATTAAATAATACCTTAATAGAAAAGATACCTTGAAAGTACAAAAACTTTAGAAATTATAGAAGATTTAAGAGATAAACAATTTTAATCTGTGTAATCTGTATTAAATCGGTGTAATCCCTGCCTGCCGGCAGGCAGGTGTGTAATCAGTTTTATAAATATGATTAAGGAAGCAATTATTAAATTAGCTTGTAGCGAAAACCTCTCCTTTGGCGAAGCGCAAGAAACTTTTAAGGAGATTTTCGAGCACAAAGCAACACTAACACAGATAGCTGCTTTTTTAACTGCCCTAAAAATAAAAGGCGAGACAGAGGAAGAAATTTATGCAGCCGCCACAATAGTCAGAAGATATGCTCATAAAATTAAAGTAAGAGGCGATTTTGTAGGCATAGAAATAGAGGATGAGCCAATTATGGATACTTGCGGCACAGGCGGTTCAGGCGTAAATAAGTTTAACATCTCTACTGTAGTTGCGTTTATTGTGGCTGCCTCCGGAGTAAAAGTTGCCAAGCACGGAAACCGTGCAATGTCTTCGAATTGCGGCAGCGCCGATGTTTTAGAAGCGCTTGGGATAAAAATTGATGTTTCACCGTTGGTTATGGAGGAAGCCATTAAAAAAATAGGTATTGGTTTTTTATATGCTCCCCTTTATCACCCGGCATTAAAAGAAGTAGCCCAGGTGCGTAAAGACCTAGGAATAAGAACGATTTTTAATATTTTAGGGCCCCTTTGTAATCCTGCCTCTGTTACTCATCAGCTTTTAGGCGTCTATGACAAAGATTTAGTTTTAACCCTTGCCAAGGTACTAGCGAACTTAAAGGTAAAAAAAGCATTTGTTTTTCATGGAAAAGATTTAAAAGATGAAATATCTCTGACCGGTGAAACGTTTGCCGCTTTTTTAAACAACAACAGAATAGAAAAACTTTCGCTTAGGCCATCTGAATTTGGGCTAAAAAAAGTAGCGTTAAAAGATTTAGAAGTAAAAGATGTAAACGAAAGCGCAAAGATTATAAATAATATTTTAGACGGCAAATATGGCCCCACACGGGATATAGCTTTAGCTAATGCTAGCCCTTGTTTTTATATCTTGGGTAAATCTAAAAATTTAAAAGAAGGGGCTAGGTTAGCAGCTTCTCTAATCGATGAAGGAAAAGCAAAAAATAAGTTTTTAGAATTCAAAAATTTTATTGACACGCATAAGTAATAATCAGTGTAATCATTCTTAAATCAGTGTAATCATTAGTTATAATAATATGCATAACGTTTTATCTCTTATTGTAGAAGCTAAGAAAAGAAATATTGAAATCTTAACAAAGAACAGAGAGGAACTTCTTTCTTTAGTAAAAAAAGCACCTAAGCCGTTATCATTTAAAGAAGCAATAAAGAGGGAAGGGAAAATTTCTTTAATTGCAGAGATAAAGCAAGCTTCTCCTTCTGCGGGAATACTTTCAAAGGACTTTTCGCCCGTTGACATTGCCAAAATTTTTCAAAACCTAAAAGTAAATGCTATTTCGGTGCTTACCGAGGGAGAGTTTTTTTTAGGCAAAATCAATTATATTGAAGATATTAAAAAAGAAGTAGCGTTACCTATACTACGCAAAGATTTTATTCTTGATGAAATTCAGGTTCTAGAATCAAGGGCAGCTGGTGCTGATGCGATTATTCTTATTATGCGAATTTTGAGCATAGAGCAGCTCGCCCGTCTTTATAATTTTAGCCGCGAATTGGGAATGGATGTTTTAGTCGAAGTACATTCCGATAAAGAATTAAAAAAAGTACTAAAAATAGGTGCAGAAATTATTGGTATTAATAACCGTAATCTCAATACTTTAAAGGTCGATTTAACTCAAACACAAAAAATTACCCCTTTTATTCCGCCAGAGATGGTGAAGGTGAGCGAAAGCGGAATAAATTCCCTAAAAGATGTTTTATGGCTCAAAGGTTTGGGCGTAGACGCAGTTCTAGTAGGCGAAACGCTTATGAAGGCGCCAAACCTAGAGGAAAAACTTAAGGAATTGCATATCGACGCCTGAAACACAGATGATCGCAGATAAAGAGCAGATGATCACAGATATTTATCTGCGCCCATCTGTGTCTTCAAATCTGTGCTAATCTGTGCGGAGCGAAGCGACATGATTAAGGTAAAAATCTGCGGTATCACTAACTTAGAAGACGCATTGTTATGCTCCAAAGAGGGGGCAGATGCTTTAGGTTTTATCTTTACCAAGAAAAGCTCTCGTTGTATCAACACGAAAGAAGCAGCAAAAATTATTGCCCAGCTTGACCCTTTTATTACCACAGTGGGAGTTTTTTTAGATGAGGAAAAAGATAAGGTCCTTGAAATAGCTAATGCATTAAGTCTCGACGCTTTACAGTTTCACGGCCAAGAAAGCCCAAGCTACTGTAATTTTTTTAGGCCAAAGTTTAAAGTTGTAAAAGTTTTTTTTCCCGAAAGTACGCCCTTTAAAAAAGCGATAGCAGCTTACAAAGTCGATGCATACCTTTTTGATGTAAGGCAAGAGGAAAAGCTAAAAGGCAAAAACAATCTACCTAAAGAAAACCTAAAAGAGATATTTAATCTCATAAGAGAAGGCCGCAGAGTAATTATTTCCGGTGGGCTTAACATAAAGAATATTTCTCAAGCAGCTAAGCTTAAACCCTATGCTGTAGATGTGTCAAGCGGCGTAGAAAAAATGGTTGGTAAAAAAGACAGTGAATTAATATGTGTTTTTATCCAGAAGGTAAAAAATGTTGATACCCGATAAAAAAGGTTATTTTGGAGATTTTGGCGGTAAATTTATACCGGAGACACTTTGTTCTTGCCTCGCAGAGTTAAATGCCGCCTATATAAAAGCGAAAAAAGATAAAGAATTTAAAAAAGAATTTAATTTTTATCTTAAAGAATATGCCGGTAGGCCCACTCTGCTTTACTTTGCTAAAAATTTAAGCGCCTCTTTAGGGATGAAGATTTATCTTAAAAGAGAAGATTTGCTTCACACAGGCGCGCATAAAATAAATAATTCCTTAGGTCAGGCGCTTTTAGCCAAGGCGATGGGTAAAAAAAGAATTATCGCCGAAACAGGAGCGGGCCAGCACGGTGTATCTGCCGCAACCGTAGCGCGTCTTTTTAATTTAACCTGCGATATTTATATGGGTGAAGAAGATATCAGGCGCCAGAGAATGAATGTTTTTCGTATGAAAACTCTTGGCGCGCGAGTAATTGCTGTAAAAAGCGGCTCAAAAACCTTAAAAGATGCTTGTAACCAAGCAATGAGAGATTGGGTGACTAACGTAAGAGATACCTATTATCTTATCGGTTCAACTTTTGGCTCTCATCCTTATCCGATGATAGTAAGAGATTTCCAATCAGTAATAGGTAAAGAAGCAAGAAGGCAAATTCTACAGAAAGAGAGTAGATTGCCTGATTATTTAGTCGCCTGTGTAGGCGGTGGCAGTAATGCTATGGGTTTATTCTACCCTTTCTTTAAAGATAGAAAAGTCAAGATGGTTGGCGTTGAAGCTGGCGGCATAAATAAGAACCTAAATTCAGCCTCTCTTAACTACGGTGAAATAGGGGTATTACATGGAGCAAAAACCTATATTTTACAGGATAAATTTGGCCAAATAAAAGGAACGCATTCTGTAGCTGCAGGCCTTGATTATCCCGGAGTTGGGCCAGAGCATTCTTTTTATAAAGATGCGCGCCGTGCAGAATACGTAACAGTGAATGATAAAGAAGCTATTGAAGGGTTTATGATGTTAAGTAGAGTGGAAGGAATTATTCCAGCGCTTGAGTCCGCCCACGCCATTTATTATTTAAAAAAATTAGCAAAAAAAGCAAAGGGAAGTTTAGTAATAGTTTGTTTATCTGGCAGGGGAGATAAGGATTTGGAGATAGTGCAAGAATATATATAGAAGCGGATAAACGTCCCGTCTTTGGCGGGATCCCGCCGAGATAAATTCGCAGGCGGGACGGAATAATACGCAGATTCACACGGATGAATAAAAAATAACTAATAGTTGCTTGGGGTAGAGTGTGCGGAGTTATTAACGGTTTAACAAAGGAGCAGAAATGGATAAGTTAAAAATTGGAGAGTTATTAAGTAATGGATTTGAAATTTTAGTAAAAAATCCAATTCTTTTAGCGTTAGGAGTAGTTACAAATCTATCATTGATATTGGTGGAATCAAAAATAACCACCAAAAGCATATTAGGGCTTATTATTTGGTTGTTGGTAAGTCCATATTTTATCGGATTAATTGTTAGATTTATTTATGAGACAAGAGAAAAAAAGCCGTCTTGGCAGGAATTAAGTAAATTCGCCTTAAGAAAATATACCCCTCTTTTGATTATCTATATAATTTGTTATATTGTAACTTTTGTTGGAGTAGTTCTCTTCATAATTCCGGGTATTTTCCTATCAATAAAACTTATTATGTGCGATTACGGTATCATTTTAGAAAATGAGGGAGTTATTGCCTCGTTAAAAAGAAGTTGGACAATAACGAAAGGAAATTGGTGGCGATTATTAGCCTTATCACTGGTTCTTTATTTACCCATTATTATATTTAGTTTTTTCGAGAGCCTATTCCCAAAGATAATATATATTTTGCTTAATTTATTATTTGTCTCATGTGTTTTTGTGTGGTTTCAATCTACTTTTACGCTTGCTTATCTTCGGTTAAGAGAAATTAAATGAACAAGAAACAATTAATAGTTGCCTGGGGGATGGTTGGGGCGCTACAGCATACCGATTTTGTTAATTGGTTGCGGTTTAACTTGAGAATTCCCTGTGGCTTGCCACAGGGTCGCTCTCCAGTAACAGGAAATTCCTTATTATCGGCGAAGCGTAGCGGAGCCGACGTGATACCCTGCGGCTTGCCGCAGGGAGAGTTCATTCTATACTTTAAGGGATAAGAAGAAAAAATAGTTTAGCTTTAATCTGTGTAATCATTTTCCTAATCGGTGTAATCAGTGATATATGACTATAAAAGATAAATTCAATCAGTTAAGGGAAGAAGGTAGAAAGGCATTCATTGCCTATGTGCCTTTTGGTTTTCCGAGTATAAAGCGCACAAAAGATATTCTGTTAACCTTGCAAGAAGCAGGAGTTGATATTATTGAGTTAGGCATTCCTTTTTCTGACCCTATCGCTGATGGGCCGATAATTCAAGAGGCAACTACAATCGCTTTAAATAAAGGTGCAAATATCCAAAATCTATTTGTAACCCTAAAAGAATTAAAAAAAGATTTAAAAATCCCCGTCGCTTTGATGACATATTACAACCCTGTATTTAGATTCGGCATAAGAAAATTTTTTGCCAAGATGCACAGTCTTGATATTTCTGGAATAATAGTTGTTGATTTATCGCTGGAAGAGAGTGCGACATACATTAAAGAGGCAAAAAATTTTCTTATAGAGACAATATTTTTTATTACTCCGGTAACACCTATAGAAAGAGCAAAAAAAATTATTAAGGCCTCAAACGGATTTATTTATTATATTTCTGTTACCGGTACTACCGGCATACGGGATATTTCTTATGCTTCGTTAGCAACACACATAAGGAAATTAAAAACAATGACAAAGTTACCTATATGTGTGGGTTTTGGCATACATACGCGTAAACAAGTGAAAAAGGTATATCAATTTAGCGACGGAGCAATTGTCGGCAGTGCCATTGTAAAGTTCATAAGAGACAATCATTCAAAGCGAGGCTTTTTGGAAAGATTGAGGAAATACGTAAAATCATTGCGTAGCGCATAGAGCACAGCGCACAGCGTAGCAAGAAGATACAGAATGCCTAGATTTGAAGATTTAGAAATTTGGGAAGATATTATTGTTATAGCTATTATATTTTACGCTTGGCGCTATGCGCCATGCGCTTTGCGAATATGTACGACATAACCAACATTAATGGTGCAACTTTTATTTTTTCTCCGTTTAAAGATTTGGAAACCGCGTCTTTGGGAATATTCGTAAGAATTGGTTCGCGTTACGAGAAAAAAAACCTTAGAGGCATCTCTCATTTTTTAGAACATATGGTTTTTAAGGGCAGCAAAAAATATTCCCATAAACAAATAAAACAAGAAATCGAAGGCCGCGGTGGCACGCTCAACGCGTATACTTCCGAAGAATTTACCGGTTATTATGCCCACTTTTTAAATAAAAATTTAGAGCCAACCCTTGATATTCTTACAAATATGGTAAGTGAGCCGCTTCTTAGGGAAAAAGAAATTGAGAAAGAAAGAAAAGTAATATTGGAGGAGATAAAAATGTATAATGACCTTCCTTCCTCACGGGCAGAGACGCTTTTGAGTAAATTAATTTGGTCCAATCATTCCTTGGGGGAAGAAATTATTGGTGATTTTTCTACTGTGAAAAGAATTCAGAGAAAAGAATTAGCGGATTTTAGCAACACCTACTACCAACCTTCTAACACGGTTGTTGCCTTTAGTGGGAATTACGACCAAAATAAAATAATACGCTTATTGCAAGAGCGAATAGGGAAAGTTTCATCAAGAGTAAGTCTTAATGTAATACCGCCGCAGCCTTTACGCGGAATTCATGTAAAAGTAGAGGGTAAGAAACTCGAGCAGTGTTATCTTTGTATTGGTTTTAGAGGAATTTCTTATACGGATAGCCAAAGGGCTGTCATAGAGCTCATTAATGTTCTTTTGGGGGCAAATATGAGTAGCCGCCTTTTTGAAGAGATAAGAGAAAAGAAAGGCCTATGCTATGATATTTCTAGCGCTGTCGCGAAGTATAAGGATGGGGGCGTTTTTACAGTTCGCCTTGGATTAGATAAAAGTAAAATAGGCACAGCCCTCATCACCATTCTTAAAGAATTAAAGAAGATTAAAGAGGTATGCGTACCCTATAAAGAACTGACCAGAGCCAAAGACTATCTTTTAGGCCAAACAGCTATGGGGTTAGAACAACCGCAAGGCAGAATGTTTTACCTTGCGCAGTTTTATCTTACTTTGGGCAAGATTTATTCTTTTGATGAGATCAAGAAAGAAGTAGAAGAAGTAACACCCGACAATATTAAGCATTTGTCTAATGAGATATTCGATTTTCGAAATATGTGCATTTCTAGCGTCGGTGACTTTAGTGATAAAACAGAAGTTGGGATAAGAGAAACTTTAAAAAAAGGAGGATACCATTCTTAAAAAGAAATCAGAAGGTAAATCCAAAGCACTAAAGATTGTAGAGATTATTTTAGAAAAAAAGGCTAAAAAGCCGGTTATTTTAGATGTGCAAAAAATTTCTAATTTTTGCGATTACTTTATTGTCTGTTCAGCTGAAAGCTCTGCGCAGGTAGAGGCAATTTACGATTGGGTTTTAGCCAAAAGCGAAGAAAATAATTTAATAGTGCATCATCGCCAGCTAGATGAACAATGTCAGTGGTTATTGATTGATTTCTTCGACGTAATATTGCATATCTTTCTTGATGAAAAAAGAGCTTTTTATGATCTTGAGCACCTTTGGGCAGACGCAAAGAAAGTAAGAATACCACGTAAGAAAAAACAGTGATTACGCAGATTAAAAGAAAGATTACACAGATTAAGCTAATCGGTGTAATCTGTATCTAATCATTTTAATCATTTCGCGAAGCGATGCATGAATACCATTTAGTCCAGTCAGTATTAAAAACGATTTTGGCAAAAACCTCTGGTATGCCTGATATTAAAAAAATAACAGCTATTAAATTAAAATTAGGCAACCTCAAAATGGTAAGCAAGGAAACATTTGGGGAAACATTTAAAGAGATTTCTAAAGATACAATATGTGAAGGTGCAGGTTTAGACATAGAAGAGGTAATGGGTGATGTAATGGTGGTAGAGAATATCGAGGGAGAGTATAAAAAATAACGCATAGCGCTTGGCGCTAAGCGCATAGCGTAAGAGAAAATATATTTTCTTGACGCTTTGCGCTATGCTCTATGCGCTATGCAAATTTTATATAATATATGTTTACCGGAATAATTAAAGAAGTTGGTAGAGTTACAAAGATATTAAAAAGTAACTCTTTAAATAAATTAAGCATAAGTTCAAAAATACTATACCAGAATTCAGTTATTTCCGATAGTATTGCTTGTAGCGGAGTATGCCTTACCGTAACAAACAAAGAAAAGGGAACGATTTTTTTCGACGCAATTAAGCCAACGCTTGAAAAAACCAATTTGAAGCGCTTAAAAATCGGTGACTTTGTCAATCTCGAATCTTCGTTGAAACTACAAGATAAGGTAGGCGGTCATTTTGTATTAGGCCATATCGACAGCGAGGCAAAGTTAAAAAGAAAAATTCAAAAAAGCAATTACTGGAATTTAGAAATAGAGTTGCCCCTGTCTTTTAGAAAAAATATCGTAGAAAACGGTTCAGTGGCTATAGAGGGAATATCCCTTACTGTAAAAAAAGTTTTCCCACGTTATTTCACGGTGGATATTATTCCTTTTACTTACGAAAATACTAATTTAAAATATAAAAGGATTGGCGATTGGTTGAATATAGAGTTTGATTACCTTCTAAAATCACAGATGAGTGCAGATAAATACCACAGATGAGCACAGATGATATTTATCTGTGACTATCTGCGGTCTTCATCTGTGGTTATCTGTGGTCTATTCGGGGCGTGGCTCAGTCCGGCTAGAGCACTTGGTTCGGGACCAAGGAGTCGGTGGTTCAAATCCACTCGCCCCGACCAGTTTTCTTAACATTGTTACCTGACGGTACGCACAGGGATAGTTTTTGAATATCAGAGCAGTATTTGGATGTAATAATTGTCCTTCGGACAGCTCCGATTAGCATCGGAGATTACATACAAATCCACTCGCCCCGACCAATTCTTTGGTAATAAATGTTAGGAAGGTCGGTGGTTCTCCCGATTTCGTTTCACTCATTGGGATTAATTCCCCCGACATAATGTCGGGGTCATTGAAAAATCCACTCGCCCCGACCAGTTTTCTTAACATTGTTACCTGACGGTACGCACAGGGGTGGTTCTCCCGCTTCGCAGAAGATGCACTGAAATTTCCTTCGATAATTTCAGCGCGCCCAGCGGGATTAATTCGACTACCCAACAGGGTGTCCTGTTGGACTACAGGTTTTTGCGCGCTTACGCTTCAAAAACCCAAGTCTCATTAAAAATCCACTCGCCCCGACCAGATTAAACTCGGAGCAATTTTTGAAGATAAAGCGTCTTCGCCTCAGAAAGAACCTCAGAAAGAACCTAAGAAAGAACTGAAAAATTTGTTTTATTTTTATTTGGGATTGTTATATAATATCATAAGTTAAACTGAATTAATATACTATCATAAGAATACTATTATAAGTGGTAAGATTGTCGAGGTTTAATTATGCTTGCGGAAAATATAAGAAGACTAAGAATGAAAAAGGGGCTGTCGCAGGAGAAACTCGCTCGCCTTGCAGACATTTCTAATAATACCCTTATAAAAATTGAACAGGGAATTGCGAAGGAGCCCACTATTACCACGGTCACCAAAATAGCCTTTGCCTTAGGGGTTTCTATTGATGAATTGGTAAAAGGAAAGAATAAAAAGGAGTAACTTATTATGAAGGTAAATATTAATAAAATAAAACAAAAAATCCTACCAATTTTACACAATTATAAAGCTAAAAGGGTAGCCCTTTTTGGCTCCTGCGTTCGAGGCGAAATGGAAAAGGATAGTGATATTGATATCTTAGTAGATATTAAGGCAGATATCAGCTTGCTGGGTTTTGTAGAACTTAAACAAAAGATAGAAGCGGCCCTGGGACGAAAAGTGGATTTGGTAGAATATGACACCCTCAAGCCCCTTCTTAGAGAGAGAATCTTAAAAGAACAGGTGGTATTGTTATGAAAAGAGACGTGAGGCTGTATGTTGAGGATATCTTAGAGGCTATAGCAAGAATAGAGGAGCATATGAAAGAACTCGCGAAGGAGGAGGATTTTTATAAAAATAACCTAGTTCAGGATGCTGTTGTAAGGCGGTTGGAAATTATTGGCGAGGCCGCTAAAAATATCCCTGAAGAATTCCGAAGACAATATCCAAGTATACCCTGGAAACAAATAGCAGGTATGAGAGATATCCTTATACATGAATACTTTGGGGTGAATCTAAAACGTGTTCTAAAGGTTGTCAAAGAAGACATGGTAGATTTAAAGGCAAAGATTCTAAAAATAAAGCAAGATTTAGGATAGCTCGCAAAAGAATTTAAGATAGGTCATTCTCAAGAGCTAAGATATTCAGATGTGGCGACGACGTTGAGGTATTAGGCCTAACCTTTAGCCCTTTCCTTAATAGGTTTAGGAAGGGCTACCCCTGTGGGGTTAATGGTATGAGGTCGGGCCTATCCGGATTATGTGGATGCCTGCCCCGTACAAAAATCGAAGATTTTGTATGGGGTGTTTCCCGAGGATTTAGAAGAGGCGGCAGAGATGCTGGCGGAAAGGTAACATTGAGATATTATGTGGGTATGTTTCTTGAGGATTTAGAAAGGGAAGAAAACGGAGGATTATGAAAACGTTAAGATGGATAATTTCACGAAGGGTGTTAGCCGTAGCGTTCTTGCTTGTGTTCGTTGGGTCATTGACCTCTTATGCGAGCGATGGTCTAGAATTGATACAAGCAGCGGAAAAAGGGGATGTCGCAAAAGTTACAACCTTGCTTGGTAAGGGAGCGGATGTGAACGCCAAAGACAACGATGGCGAAACGGCTTTGATGGGGGCGTCTTTCTCGGGCTATAATAAGGTAGTAAAGATCTTGCTTGATAAGGGAGCGGATGTGAACGCCAAAAGTTCCAATAACAAAACGGCTTTGATGGTGGCGTCTGGTAATGGTCATAGCGAGGTAGTGAAGACCTTGTTGGCTCAAGGAGCGGATGTCAATGCCAAAGACAACGATGGCGAAACGGCCTTGTGGATGGCGGTTGAGTATGATGGCGTAGGGATATTGATGGAGACGTCTGGCGGGCGCCATAGTGAGGTAGTAAAGATCTTGTTGGCTCAAGGAGCGGATGTGAACGCCAAAGACAACGCCGGGCTACACGGCTTTGATTGTGGCGTCTGACAAGGGCAATAGTGGGGTAGTAAAGATCATGCTTGGTAAGGGCGCGTATGTTAATGCCAAAGACAACGATGGCGAAACGGCTTTGATGGGGGCATCTGATCGCAGCAATTACGGGGCGTATATCGAGGTTCCGCATTGCGGGCGCCATAGTGAGGTAGTAAAGATCTTGCTTGATAAGGGAGCGGATGTGAACGCCAAAGACAACGCGGGCTACACGGCTTTGATAAAGGCGGCCGGCGGGGACGAGATAGTGCAACTCCTTAAAAAAGCCGGGGCCAAAGAATAACCTGGGATGGGGGGAGGGAACTGAGCATAGAATAGAGGTGAATTCCTGAACTTTTGCGACGTTCAAAGTAAATTTTCCGTTTTTCCTGTTCTTTCTAAGGTTTAAATAGGCTGTCTTTATCGCTGGCAAAATTTTGCCAGTTGGTTTAAAAATAAGAGTTTTTAATCCAACAAACTACAAACTACCAATAGTTCGACAGGCTCACTATCCTGAGCGACTCGTGGTGAGTAAAATCGAACCAAGTCGAAGGACTACAAACTACCCCTTTCCTCCTACTTTTTCATTGCAAATCAACGATTATCCGCTAAAATATTGTGATGGATGTTTTTTTAGGCATTGATTGGGGAGGCTCTTACATAAAAGCAGGTATAATAAACGCTAAAGGGCGAATCCTAAAAAAAATAGTTTACTCCTCCGAGAAACTCAAACAAAAACAAGCATTTATAAACGAGATCAAGTCTTTAACGAAAAGTTTTAGAAGTTTCGCTATTAAGGGCATCGGAATAGGCGCCCCGGGAATAATTGATATAAAAGATGGTTTCATCTACTACCTTCCCAATATTTCCGGCTGGAAGAATTACCCCTTAAGAAATATTTTAAAAAAAGAACTTAAACTGCCTGTGTTTTTGGATAACGATGCTAATGTTTTTGCTTTGGCAGAGGTACGTTTGGGCGCGGCTAAAGGTAAAAAGAACGCTATTTTTTTAACCTTAGGCACAGGTTTAGGCGGCGCGGTAATCTTTGATGGAAGAATTTTAGAAGGTAGAACCAGCGCTTCTGAATTAGGCCATGTTCCTCTTAGCCTAGACGGTAGATTATGCGGTTGCGGTGGAAAAGGTTGTATTGAAACTTTTACTGCAAGTAAGCACCTTTTGGCTAGATACGCCCAACTTAAAGGAAAAAAAACACCAGATAAAGAGGTGAGAGAGATTTTTGAGGCTGCCCGGCGCAAAGATAAGGCAGCGTTAGCTGTTTGGAGTGAATTTTCTAAGGCGCTCGGCAAGTTCTTGGCGGGGATGATAAATGTTTTTAATCCGCAAACGATTGTTTTTGGCGGTGGAGTAGCGGGTGCGTTTAGCATATTTAGGCCCCTTGTTTGGAAAGAAATAAAGCAGCAAGCAATGTGGCCGCAATTGAAAAATCTTAAGTTAGTAAAGGCAAAACTGAAAGATGCTGGTATAATAGGAGCAGGAATATTGGCTAAAGAAGGGATAGAGAACAATAGGCATGAGGTTTAAAATAACCAAGCTCCAAGATATCCGTCAAATTCTTTGAATTTGACGAGACCTCGTCAATTTGCTATGGGCAAATTGACGGGCAATAACCAAACAATGACCAATAACCAGATGATAAATCCCAAATCCAAATACTACCAAATCCCACACAATTTCCAACTCCCAAACTCCAAACGGATATTTTTTGGGATTTTGAGATTGGGATTTATTTGGTAGTATTGGTAATATTGGGATTTTGGATTTAGCACACAGACATTTAGTTTGGTTATTGGGTATTGGGATTTGTTTGGAGCTTGCCTGTCTGCCGGCAGGCAGGTATCTTGGTTATTTAATTTTTTCGCTACATATAAAAATAAATGAAACTATTTATTGATACCGCAAACTTAGAAGAAATAAAAAAGGCAAATGCTCTTGGCGTATTAGACGGGGTTACTACTAACCCTACTCTTTTAGCGAAAGAAAAACAAGAGCCATTCAATCAGCTTAAAAAAATATGCAAGGAAGTTTCTGGCCCGGTGAGCGCGGAAGTTACCAGCCTAGAAACCAAAGAGATGATTAGAGAAGCAAAAGAATTAGCCAAAATTGCCCCCAACATTGTTATAAAAATTCCTTGCGCAGTAGAAGGTTTAAAAGCAACAAAAGAACTTAGTATGTTAGGAATTAAAACAAACCTTACTCTTTGTTTTTCATCCTCACAAGCCATACTGGCGGCAAAAGCGGGCGCAACATATATTTCTCCTTTTGTAGGCAGGCTTGATGATATCTCTTGGCAAGGAATGGATTTAATTAACGATATCAAGATGATATACGGTAACTATAAAATTACTACACAGATAATAGTGGCTTCAATACGACATCCCCTTCATTTTGTGGAAGCAGCGCGTATAGGGGCTGATATTGCAACTGTACCCTTCTCTGTTATAGGCAAGCTAATGCAGCACCCATTAACAGACATCGGTATAAAAAGATTTATTGAAGATTGGAAGAGTTTGGGAAAAGATTTAAAGAAATGATGCGGGTTTTTTTATTTGCTGTTTTAATTTTACTTTTGACAACCATTCTCGCTTTTTCGCAAGAAAAAGTAACGCCCGTAGAGATTAATGGCGATGAAATAAGTTACCTTCAGGAACAAGGCAGCGTTGTTGTTAAGCGTAATGTAATTTTGAAATATCAGGATATGGTGATTACCAGCGACGAAGCAGAGTATAATGCCAATACCCATATCTCACATATCAAAGGCAACGTAAAAATAGTAAGGCAGGGTACTACCGTTTACGGTCAAGACATAATCTATGATTTTAACACCCAGAATGCCCAAATAGTAGATATGAGAATGGAATCACCGCCTCTTTACGGTAAAGCAAAAGAGGCTGACAGGCAAGGGCCTGACAAATATGTTTTAAAGGATAGCTATGTCACTACCTGCAATTTAGAAAAACCGCACTACCGCTTAACTGCCAAACAAATCATTGCTTACCCTAGAGTTAAAGTCATCGCAAAAAATATGATAATGAAAGTTGGAGAAATACCTGTGTTTTATTTCCCTTATTATTCGCACTCTCTTAAAGATAAATCTTTTCCTTTGGAGATATATCCGGGAAGTAAAGGCGATTGGGGCCAATATTTTTTGAGCCGCTATCGTTACCATATTAACGATGAACAGAGAGGAAGGATTATTTTTGATTGGTACGAAGACAGAGGTTTCGGTAAAGGTATTGAGCATAAAATGGAAAGCAAAAAATATGGCCAAGGCCTTCTGAATTATTATCAGCTCGAGGATAAACTTTATAAGCCGGAAAACAGAGATAAGCTTTTTAACAAATACCCAGAAAGAAGAACTATAGACCCCAAATATTTAGAAGATGACCGCTATAAAGCGCAATTTTTTCAAGCCTGGAAACCTATTCAAAATCTATCCATAAAAAGCGAGTTTAATAAATTCTCCGATGAATTTTTTATGAAAGACTTCTTCCAACAGGAATATGATATCCAGCCTCATCCTTTAAGTTACAACCTTATTGATTATTCTTTCCCCGGTTCTTCCTTGTCACTTTTGACCCAGGCACGCGCAAACAAGTTTTTTTCTGAAACCCAGTATCTGCCGCAGCTGCGTTATGATTTCTACAACCAGAATTTAGGCCAAAGCGGTATTTATTTACAATCAACAAATACCGCCGGCTACTTGGAATATAAATACGCGTATTCCGGATTAGATTATGATTCCGGCAGGACGTTTACCCACAATGTGTTCAATTATCCGAAAACACTCGGGTGGCTGTATATTAATCCCTATGTCGGCAACTACTCGGCATTTTATTCAAAAAATATTTTTGGTAACGAAGATATTTGGCGGGTTGCTTTTCAATCAGGCATAGATATGAGCACAAAACTATATAAAACATACGATATTGATTTAGCGCTGTTAGGAACGAAGATAGAAAAGATGCATCATGTAATTACCCCCCGAATTAATTACGGCTACCTTCATCCTCCGACAACCCCCAATAGTGACCTTGTTCAGTTTGATGAGATTGATAATTTAACACGCAGCGAAACCGTTACCTTTGCTTTAGACAATAAATTACAGGCAAGGAATAAAGAGAAAACTTGGGACTTTGTGTATTTCAGCCCTTCTATTGTGTATCAAGTTAATAAAAAAGATAAACTGGGTATTCTTGACAGGAAGGGAACCTATCTTAGCGCAATAAAATCAGATTTGGAAATTTATCCCATAGAGGGGATATCGTTTAATAGTGATGCGGAATACGACTGTGCTATTGATGCTTTTAAATCCGCGAACTTAGATATGACGGTTAGTGATACTAAAAACAAAAAGTACACTGTATCTTTTGGCCAAAGATATGCGCGTATATATGACTACAACAGCGATCTCGGGGAGTATAGCTCGCAGAGTACTTTTGATTTAACGTATCAACTTACCTCAAAATTACAATTCAAGAATTATCTGCGCTATGAATTTAAAGAGGGTTTATTAGAAGAACAGCAGTATGCGTTAAGGATAGACCTACATTGCTGGTGGTTAGATGTTGGAGTAGATATCGATAAACAGCGTAGAGATATTGGAATAGAGCAAAGCCGCGTAACAGACACGACTCTTTGGTTTGCTTTTGTCCTCAAAGAGTTTCCGGATATTAGTATTGGATTTGATCAGACCTATAGCGGTGCAAAAAGCAGTTACTAACAATAGTTATAAGATTTGTGTAGTAGGCGCAGGCCACGTAGGCCTTGTTACGGCTGTGTGCTTTGCTGAATTGGGATATAAGGTTATTTGTATTGATAACGATGAAAATAAGATAAGAGCCCTAAAAAGAAAGATTTTGCCTTTTTACGAGCCGGGCCTAAAACCTCTTGTGGTAAAAAACCTAAAAGCCGGCAATCTAACTTTTTCTTTTCTTCTTAAAGAGAGCATTCTAAAATCAGAAGTTATTTTTATCGTCGTAGGGACCCCGCCTTTAGCTGATGGTTCGGCAGACCTTGCTGCAGTAGAAAATATCGCCCGTTTAATTGCCGAAAATCTAAATTCCTATAAATTAATAGTAGAAAAATCTACGGTTCCTGTCCAGACAGGGCAAAAAGTCAAAGAAACCATATATCGTTATAGAAAACACAATGTGGAATTTGACGTAGCCTCTAACCCGGAGTTTTTACGAGAAGGAAAGGCAGTATATGATTTTTTTCATCCCGATAGAATTGTTATCGGCGTTGAAAGTAAAAGAGCAGAATTAATTCTTAAAAAGCTATATAGTTCCATCAAAGCGCCGCTCGTTACGGCTGACATAAATACCTCAGAGCTTATAAAACACGCTTCTAATTCTTTCTTGTCCACAAAAATTTCTTTCATTAATGCCGTGGCAAGAGTTTGTGACCTTTCCGGCGCGGATATAAAGAAGGTTAGTGAGGCGATGGGCCTGGATAAAAGGATTGGCAAGGATTTCTTAAATGCGGGTATTGGCTATGGGGGTTTTTGTTTTCCGAAAGATTTAGAGGCATTTATCTACATTTCTAAAAAATTAGGTTATGATTTCGGATTGCTTAGAGAAGTCAAAAAAATTAACGAGGAACAGCGCGCATATTTTATGGGAAAGATAAAAGAACACCTTTGGGTTATGAAAGGAAAGAAAATAGCTATTTTAGGTTTGTCTTTTAAGCCCGACACTGATGATATGAGGTTTGCGCCTTCAGTCGATATCGTAAAATCTTTATTAAAAGAAGGAGCAAACCTTTCGCTTTATGACCCCCAAGCTATCAAGCAAGCAAAAGAAATATTTTCCGCCGAAGGCGCCGCTCTGGCGCACGCTCAGGGATCCGCCTTAGGCGGAAAGGATAAGAGGATAAAGTTTTCAAAAAGCCCGTATGAGGCAGCTAAAAATAGCGATTGTATTTGTTTCTTAACCGAATGGAAAGAATTCTATTCTTTAGATCTGAAAAGAATTAAAAAAGTAATGCATTATCCTTTAATCGCCGATGGCAGAAATATATTTGATAAGAATAAATTGACCCAACTGGGATTTAAATATATAGGGATAGGAGTTTAGTTTGTTGGGTTCATTAAGTTTATAGAGTTATTTGGCCAAGATGGATAGTTATAAAATTTTAAAAGAAAAAATCGAAAAAAAGCAAGCAAAAATTTGCGTTGTGGGCTTAGGGTATGTGGGGTTACCGCTTGCGGTAGCTTTTGCCAGAGAAGGTTATACGGTTTATGGCCTTGATAAGAATATTTCGCGTATAGAAAAATTAAAAAAGGAAGAACAATATATTGTAGATGTCAAGCCTAACGAAGTTTTATCGTTAATTAAAAAGAAAAAATTCACGCCCTGCGCCGATGCAAAAGTTTTAAACACCGCTGAGGTGGTTATAATTTGCGTACCTACGCCACTGCGAAAAGTAAAAATACCGGATATTTCTTACGTAGTTGACGCGGCTAAAACTATTGGAAAATATTTAAAAAGACAGCAGCTCATTATTTTAGAAAGTACGTCTCCGCCTACTACTACCAGAAAAGTGGTTTTACCTATTTTGGAGAAATCGGGATTAAAATCCGAGAAAGATTTCTTTCTCTGTTTTTCTCCTGAGAGAGTTAACCCCGCGGATAAAAACTTCCCTGTAACGAAAATTACTAAAATTGTGGGAGGCTTATCAAAAGATTCGACCGTTCTTGCAAAGGCTTTATATTCGAAAATTATCAAAAAAATATTTGTTGTTTCGGGGCCGGAAGTAGCAGAGACCGTCAAACTCTTAGAGAATACTTTTAGGTTAGTTAATATTGCCTTAGCAAATGAGTTTGCTATTGTTTGTAATAAATTAGGAATAAGCGTGTGGGAAGTTATTGATGCCGCTAAAACAAAACCATTCGGTTTTATGCCTTTTTACCCGGGCCCCGGTTTAGGAGGCGACTGTATTCCCGTAACCCCTTTATTTTTTTCCTGGAAAGCAAAAAAACTAGGCTTTAAAACAAAAATGATTGATTTGGCTTCTAATGTAAACCGTTTTATGCCAACTTATGTTATACATAGGCTAGAAGCTTTATTAAAGAAGGATAATACTCCTTTAAATAAAGCAAAGATTTTAGTTTTGGGCGTAACATATAAAAAAGACGTAAAGGATATTCGCGAGTCACCCGCTTTAGAAATTATTAAATATTTACAAATAAAAGGCGCAAAAGTTAATTTTTATGACCCTCTAATTCCTTATTTAAAAATTAGTAAAATTGATTTAAAGAGCGTAAAGCTTAATATGGATGATTTAAAGGCTTATGACTGCGTAGCCATCGTTACTGACCATTCAGGGGTTGATTATGCGGCGATAAAGAAAAATGCTAAACTTATTTTTGATACGCGTAATGTCTATAAAAAGAATATGGATAATGTGATAAGATTATGATTAGCGGTGTTGAGGTAAAAGAGTTAAAAGTTAATTATGATGACAGAGGCCGCCTTATGGAAATATTACGCTCTGACGACAAAATTTTTAAGAAATTCGGCCAAGTCTATATTACCACCGCTTTGCCCGGAGTTGTTAAAGCTTGGCATTATCATAAACTACAGGAAGATTATTTCTGCTGTATTTTTGGAAAAATGCGCCTTGCACTTTATGACGCGAGAAAAAAATCCAAAACGTTTGGCGAAATTATGCAATGGGAACTAAGTTTAGAGAACCCTAAATTGGTAAAAATTCCTAAACTCGTCTATCACGGTTTTAAATGTATATCAGATGTTGAGGCTGTCGTTATTAATACGCCGACACTATCTTACGACAAAAAAAATCCTGATGAATACAGGGTGGACCCTTTTGATAAGGATATTAAATATGACTGGGGGAGGCCATGAAAGGCGTTATATTAGCTGGTGGACTAGGAACACGATTGTATCCGCTTACTAAAGTGACCAATAAACATCTTTTGCCGGTTTTTGATAAACCGATGATTTACTATCCGTTGGCGAGGCTTGTTGAGGCAGGAATAAGAGATGTACTAATTGTTACCGGAGGTAACCATGCCGGTGAGTTTTTACGCCTTTTAGGTAATGGAAAAGAGTTCGGTTTAAAAGAAATTCATTACACATATCAGACCGGAGAAGGCGGTATTGCCGATGCGCTGCGGCTTGCCGAGAATTTTGCGGACGGACAAAAAATAGTCGTTACTTTAGGCGACAATATCTTTGAAGCGTCAATAAAAAAATACGTAGATAATTTCACTAAACAAAAAGAAGGTGCAAAAGTCCTTGTAAAACAAGTTTCTGATCCTCAGCGTTTTGGTGTAGCTTGCTTTAAGAACGAAAAAATTATTTCTATCGAAGAAAAGCCAAAAAGGCCAAAGTCTAACTATATCGTCACCGGAATATATATGTATGATGAAAAAGTTTTTGATTTTATACGTAAGCTAAAAAAATCCAAAAGAGGAGAATACGAAATTACCGACATCAACAATATGTATTTAAATAAAGGATTAATGACCTATGATGTATTAAAGGGCTTTTGGACAGATTGCGGAGCCTTTGAATCTTTACTAAAATCAAATATTCTTATCGCCAAAAAAAGCGGCCTAAACTTAAAAAAATTAACATGAAATTACTAGTCACAGGCGGCTGCGGTTTTATCGGCTCTAACTTTATCCGTTATATTCTCCAGATGTACCCGGAGTATAAAGTTATTAATTTAGACGCGCTCAATTATGCGGGAAATTTAGAGAATTTAAGCGATATAGCTAAGAACAAAAATTATAAGTTTATTAAAGGAGATATAAGGAATTTCTCTTTGGTTAAAAAATTAATAAAAGGTATAGATTATGTAGTAAATTTTGCTGCTCAGACTCACGTGGATAGATCTATCAAGGAGGCAAAAGATTTTATTGAAACAAATATAAATGGAGTATTTACTTTGCTTGAAACTGCGAAAGATTCAGATATAAAAAAAATCATACACATTAGTTGTTACGACGAAGAAACAAGAGCATTAACAACGGAGGGGTTGAAGACATATAAAGAATTAAAAAGGGGTGATTATGTTTTTTCATTGAACCCCAAGACTAAAGAAATTGAGATAAAACCTATTGAAAAAGTTATCATTCAGCCCTACAAGGGAGAGATGGTCCGTTTTAAAAACAAGCGAATCGATTTACTCGTAACACCAAATCATAATATGTTTATCATTAATACGAACAAGAGTCGGATGCTTGTTGAAACAGCCGAAGAATGTTCGAAAAGGTGTTTTTTTTACACTCCGAAGGGTTATTGGGTAGGCAAGGATGAAGAGTGGTTTGGCATTGAAGGCCATGGAAAGGTAAGGACAGAAGATTTAATGTACATCTTGGGAATTTTTATAGGCGATGGTTTTATTGCTTATCAAGAAAAAGAAGTGGAAACCAAAAGTGGTTTGTCAAGGAAAGAGTTTCTTGAAAAATCAAGAGATAAAGATACTGGGCAATTCAGAAAAATAGAAAAGCATTCGGATTGTAAATCTCTATGCCATAGCTATAGGATATTTTTTGATATACCGGTCAATGATAAATGCCGTAAGAAGGTAGAAGAGACTTTGTTTCGTTTAAAAGTAAAATATAACTGTCATGCAGGCAAGGCAGGCACTCATTTGTATTTTACTTCGCAAGCATTTATGAAATTTTTTGAACAATGCGGCAGAGGAGCACGTAACAAACATATTCCCCGTTGGGCATTGGATTATTCGCCAAAATATTTAAGACATTTATTGCAAGGTTTAATGGATTCTGATGGCCACAATGATAAAATATACCACACTGTTTCAGAGAAATTGACCTATGATATCGCAGAGCTTTGTATAAAGGTAGGGCTCCAACCAAGTATACACAAAAAACATAGTAAATCTTTTTTAAACGGCAGAAAAATAGAAGGCGATTCTCATTACGTTTTTGTTGCCAATACTATTAAAAGTATCAGCCGTCATAAAATTAAAAAATTTAAATATGAAGGAGATATCTGGTGTCTAAAAGTAAAAGATAATAAGAATTTTTTGGTTGAAAGAAATGGCAGGTTTGATTTTTGTGGAAATACCGATGAGGTCTACGGCAGTATTTTGGAGGGCTCATTCATAGAGACTGACCCGCTTTTTCCTTCAAGCCCATATTCTGCTTCTAAAGCTGCGGCTGATGTTTTATGTAATGCCTACGCTCTTACATATAGGATACCGGTGATTATCACAAGAAGCTCAAATAACTTCGGTTCATACCAATATCCCGAAAAGGTAATACCTTTATTCATCACTAATGTTTTAGAAAGAAAAAAAGTCCCTCTTTATGGCGACGGCCTTAACGTTAGAGATTGGCTTTATGTTTTAGACAATGTCAGGGCAATAGATTTTCTTTTACGCAAAGGCGATGTTGGCCAGATTTATAATATTTCTTCTAATAACGAAATTAATAATATAGAATTGACTAGAATTATTTTGAAAAAGTTTGATTTAGATGAAAATTGGATAAAATATGTTAAAGACCGTCCCGCTCATGATCGCCGCTATTCGCTAGATTCCAGTAGGTTACGTAGCCTCGGCTGGAAACCCATATACGATTTTAGCTCATCCCTGGACGCTACCATAGATTGGTATAAAAACAATACAAAGTGGTGGAAAAAGATTAAGCCTTCCGTAAAACATCGGGCCAAAGCCCGATGATATAGCATGGCTAATACTGAGCGAAGCGAATGTATAAAAAAATCTTAATTACCGGAGCAAAGGGGATGCTGGGCAGCATTCTTTGCCGCACGCTATCTCCCTTTTACAGTGTTATCGCAATAGATAAAGAAGATTGTGACATTACAGATAAAGAAAAAGTAGAAAGTTTTTTTAATAAATTATCTATAGATGTGCTTATCCATTGCGCCGCCTATACCGAAGTGGATAAAGCAGAGGATGAGCCGCAAAAAGCATTTCTAATAAATGCCCAAGGCACAAAAAATGTTATCGAAGCCTTAAAGGGAAAGGATTGTTTTCTTATTTATATCAGCACTGATTATGTTTTTGACGGGAAAAAACCGCAAGCGTATCTAGAGGCTGACATTCCAAATCCACAAGGCGTTTATGCTCAGTCTAAACTAGAAGGTGAAAGGGTAATCAGCGCTTATACGAAACATGCGATACTACGCACTAGTTGGGTTTTTGGTCCAAACGGAAAAAACTTTGTAGATACCATAGTGCGTTTAGCTAAAGAAAAAGAAATACTAGAGGTAGTTTCTGACCAGATAGGTTCACCTACTTATACTTTAGATTTATCCGAGGCAATAAAGGCTATGCTTGATATATATTTTGCGCGCGGCTTAAAATATGGTATTTATCACATTACTAATTCAGGAAAATGTAGTTGGTTTGAATTTGCGCAGTTTATTATACAATTAGTAAATTTAAAGACTGTAGTTAAGCCGATTTCTTCCGAGTGTTTACATAAAAAGGCAAAGAGGCCAAAGAATTCATTGCTTTCTAACGAAAAATTTCATAGTTTAGCGGGGTACTGCTTACCATCGTGGCAAGAAGCAGTGAAGAATTATCTAGATTCTATAAAAAATAATTATGATTACAGTGATTATAAAAATAATCTCAGAGATTAAAAACAAATATAAGATTATTTATTTACAAAATCACCGTAAGCTATCTTTAATCGCTGGAATCAATTTATATAATGAATAGTTTAAAAAACAAACGTATATTAGTCACCGGAGGCTGCGGTTTTATCGGTTCACATATCGTGGACAGGCTTGTAAATGAAGGTGCCCAGGTAAGTGTATTGGACGATTTATCGTCGGGTAAAACTGAAAACATCAAGCAACATTTAGAAAAAATAAGGTTTATACAGAAGGACCTGAGAGATGAAAAGGCCTTAGACGATGCTTTGGAAGGAATTGAATTTGTTTCACATCAGGCGGCTTTACGTAGTGTCCCTAAATCCGTTACGCGGCCTATGGAATACCATGATGTAAATGTGGCCGGCACCCTAAAGCTGTTTCTTAAAGCAAAAGAAAAAGGAGTAAAACGCATAAGCTTTGCCTCGAGCAGTTCTATCTACGGCGAACGGTTTGATTTTCCTGAAAAAGAAATAGACCCACCAAAACCTATATCTCCCTATGCTGCCACTAAACTTATGGGTGAATATTATGCTTATCTTTTTAGTCAGCAATATAAGCTAGGGGTGGTATCTTTACGTTACTTTAACGTATATGGCCCTAAGCAATCTCTCGATGATGAATATGCTGTAGTTATCCCTAAGTTTATTACGTGTTTACTTAAGGAAGATAACCCTCCTATTTACGGAGACGGCGAGCAGGAAAGAGACTTTACTTATGTTGAGAACGTAGTAGAGGCAAATCTTTTAGCTTTAACAAAGCCGGGCATCGAAGGGGAAGTATTTAATATCGGTAATGGAGCGCCCAACTCAGTAAACGGACTGCTTAAGTCATTAAATCAAATTATGGGTAAAAATATTTCCGCCACCTATTTACCGTTACGTCCGGGAGACGTGCGTAAAACCCACGCTGATATTTCTAAGGCAAAAAAGCTATTAGGTTGGCAACCTAGAATTGACTTTAACCAAGGCCTTGTAAAGACGGTAGGGTGGTTCAGAGGACAGAAGTCAGAGGTCAGAGGATAGAAGTTAGAGGATGGAGGCAATAATGGGGATAAAAACGATAAAAGATTTGAAGGTATACGAGCTTGCTTATGAATTGGCTATGGAGATATTTGAGATAACAAAGAAATTTCCTAAAGAAGAGACGTACTCGTTGACCGATCAAGTAAGGCGCTCGTCTCGGTCAGTAGCCATAAATATTCGTGAAGGATATGCTAAGCGAAAATATGGGCAAGTATTTATTAGGCACCTAAATGATTCTTTAGGTTCAGGTGAAGAAACAAGGGGATGGTTGAGTTTTGCTAAAGATTGCAAATATATCGTAGAAGTTGTATATAATAAATTAGACGGTAGATACGACGAGCTCTGTGCCATGCTTTATTCTCTTATGAATAGTTGGGAGAGCCCTTCCAATGTTGGAGCTCTGACTTCTGACGTCTGATTTCTGACATCTGAAATAAATATGACTATTTTAATCACAGGCGGTTCCGGTTTCATTGGTTCACATTTGTGTAAGACGTTTATCGAACGCGGAGATTCTGTAATTTGTGTGGATAATTTTATTACCGGTTCAAAAGACAACATCAAAGAACTGCTAAGTAAACCTCGTTTTAAGTTGATCGAACACGACATATCAAATCCGTTGTATATAGATGAAAAAATAGATTGGGTCCTGCATTTTGCCTCCATAGCTTCCCCTAGAGATTACCTCGCATTTCCGATTAAGACTTTAAAGTCCGGGCTTTTGGGCACGCATAACTGTCTGGGTTTGGCTAAAGCAAAAAACGCGAAGTTTTTTCTAGCTTCAACTTCCGAGGTGTATGGAGATCCGCTCATTCATCCGCAAACAGAAGAATACTGGGGAAATGTCAATTCCATAGGTCCGCGTTCCTGTTATGATGAGTCCAAGCGCGGCGCTGAGGCATTAGCTTATGCTTATTGGCGTCAACATAAGTTAGACGTGAGAGTTATCCGTATTTTTAATACGTATGGCGAGAATATGCAAATAGACGACGGCAGAGTGGTCTCTAATTTCATAGTCCAGGCACTTAGGGGTGAGGATTTAACTGTTTATGGTAAGGGTAACCAGACCCGCTCCTTTTGCTACATAGATGATTTAGTAAAAGGTATATTTAAAATGATGGAGGTCCAATATCAGCTTCCGGTAAACTTGGGTAACCCCTCAGAATTTAAAATAATTGACTTAGCTAAAACAGTTTTGAAATTGACCGGCTCCCAAGTAAAAATAAACTTTTTACCTTTACCCGAAGACGATCCTAAGAGGCGTAAGCCCGATATTACCAAAGCGCGCAAGTTGTTCGGCTGGCAGCCGCAGGCACAACTCGAAGAAGGCCTTACAAAAACCATAGAGTATTTTAAAAGTAAAATTCATAATTATTAAATACTAATTACTAAGCGTTTTGAACTTTGAAATCTGAACTCTGAGTTTTAAGGAGGGAGTAACTATGAAAGTTTTAATTACAGGAATAACCGGTTTTGTCGGCTCACACCTTAGTGAATACTTGTTGAATAAAAAAGACGTAGAAATTTATGGTATCATACGCTGGCGTTCAGATATTAAAAATATAAGCCATATAAAGGAAAAAATTAAACTATACGAAGCAGATATAAGGGATTTTGTAAGCGTTAAAGGTATGATTGCAAAGATTAAACCGGATAAAATATTTCATCTTGCCGCTCAGTCGTTCGTAGGAGCTTCTTTTGGTGCGCCGCAGGAAACTCTTACTACAAACATTGTTGGGGAATTAAACATTTTTGAAGCGGTTAGGTCTTTGAGGATAAATCCATTTATCCTCATTGCTGGTTCGTCAGAGGAATACGGCCTTGTGCATAAGAATGAATTACCAATTAAAGAGACCAATCCCCTGCGGCCGCTTTCTCCTTATGCGGTGAGTAAAGTTACGCAGGATATTTTGGGATATCAGTATTTTAAAAGCTACGGCCTTAATATTATCGTAACACGGGCATTTAATCATACTGGCCCACGTAGGGGTGAACCTTTTGTTTCTTCCAATTTCGCTAAACAAATCGCGATGATTGAGAAAGGAAAACAAGAGCCGGTAATTAATGTAGGCAATTTAGAAACCGTAAGGGATTTTAGCGATGTAAGAGATGTTGTAAGGGCATATTGGCTTTCCCTAGATAAATGTAAGCCTGGAGAAGTTTATAATATTTGCAGCGGTAAGGGTTACAAAATTAAAGAAATTTTAAATATTCTTCTTTCGTTAACGAAAGAAAGAGTGAAAATAAAAGAAGACCCCGAGAGGCTTAGGCCTTCGGATGTGCCGGTTTTAATCGGAGATTGCGCAAAATTTAGAAAAGCAACCGGCTGGAAACCGGAAATTCCCTTTGAAAAAACCTTGGAAGATTTGCTTAATTACTGGAGAGAAAACATTTAATGAGATTCAGCCGAAACTCCATTGAGGCTGTAGTCAAATTAATCCCGCGAAATAAGGTAAAAGTTTTTTCAAAAATTTTACCTTTTCCACGAAGCGGGAGAATGAAATCAGCTCTTAGTTGATGGCTCAGAGTATTAAATTACAAGCTTACGAGTTAAGAGCTAAAAGGGCAATTCGTATATCAGTGTAAGCATCTCTATAATCACTGTAATCATTTTTATAACAAAATGGCAAAAAAAATTAATATCGCGCTTTTAGATTTAAAAAGAGAATACAAATTTTTAAAAAAAGATATCGATAGAGAATTAAAAGACTGTTTTTCTAGCCAACATTGGATATTGGGAGAAAAAGTATCCCAACTTGAAAACCAAGTTGCTAAATATTTAGGAGCAAAATATTCGGTTGGCGTTGCCTCAGGAACAGATGCTTTAATTTTATCTCTGCGCGCGTTAGCTATTAAACTAAAAAATAAAGAGTATTTTGATAAAGAGGACGAAATTATTACTACGCCTTTTACTTTTGTCGCCACCGCTGAAGCGATTGTGCGTTCCGGCGCTACCCCAGTATTTGTGGATATAAATCCCCACACTTTTAATATTGATCCCGAGCAAATCAAAAAAGCAATTACCAGGAATACCGTTGGCATTATTCCTGTGCATCTTTTCGGCTTAGCCTGCGAAATGGACACGATTTTAGAAATAGCGAGAGAAAATAAGCTATTTATTGTAGAAGATGTCGCCCAGGCCTTTGGCGCGGAATATAGGTCAGAAGTCAGAGGTCAGAAGCCAGAGGTCAGAAAAAAATTAGGCACCATAGGCGATTGCGGCGCTTTTAGCTTTTTTCCTTCTAAAAACTTAGGCGGATATGGCGATGCAGGCTTAGTGGCAACGAATAACCCGAAATTAGCCGAAATCATAAGGGTACTAAGAACTCATGGTCAAATAGGACAATATAACGCTGCCCACATTGGTTATAATTCGCGTCTGGATACAATACAGGCCGCCATACTTTTAGCAAAACTTAAATATGTGGACAAGTTTAATGCCTTACGCATCAAAAATGCTCAAAAATATAATAGTGCCTTTAAAAATATCAAAGATATCCAACTCCCCGCTTATAACTTACCTGCCTTGCCGGCAGGCAGGCAACTTACAGCTTACAGCCACCCCCATGTTTACAACCTCTATACCATCAAAGTCCCTATCCGGTTGCGCGACAAGTTTTTAAAGTTTCTTAACGACCATGGCATCGGCGCGCGCGTATATTATCCTTTCGCGCTTCATGAAATGGAGGCTTTTAATAGTGTTAAGACGCCATTTAGTTTGACCAATACCGAAAAAGCTGCCGCGAGCGTGATATCTCTGCCAATACATCCTTTCCTAACAAGTAAAGAGATTAATTACATTGTTAAAACAATCCAGGTCTTTATGCGAAATTGCGATTCTGTATCAAAAGATGGTGGTTTTTAGCGCAATTTTTTGTATAGCGGATTACTATTTCTTCCCTTTGCCGAAATACTACGTGTGTGTCTGCACCTCGCCTCTAGATGGCGCTGTCGCATAATAGCACCAGCGCCTGATTCCATAGATTAAGAAAAGATTACAGCGATTAAAACACTAATATTTTCAATCATTGTAATCACGAATTAATCGTTGTAATCAGGGACTGACGTGTTTCGCGACAGTCC
>JAUYCY010000170.1 GCA_030692055.1 Candidatus Omnitrophota bacterium
ATATTTTTAGCTGATTATAGAATATAACATTTTTTAAATACCGTCTTCGGATTAATGACTTCGTGTTATCTCTAATCAGAGTAGCATGTTCAATGCCATGAAATGTTTTCCATGATCCAAAGTTAGCTAAGAAAAAATGAAACTTGCTTAGATCATTTGTTTTAAGGCTGGATGTCAGGTATGAATAACCCTCATCTAACGCTTCCTGCCACAGCGAAAAAGGCAAATAGCAATCAGAGACGTTTTTCTGGTCTTCTTTCATTTTTCTAAAAGACTGAAATACCCTTTTAACGATTTCCAATTCGCTCCTGTCTTTCAATGGCTCAATATAATCAGGACAATGCAAAGATACCCGATTACCTGCAGAATTATTTATAAGGTACCTGATGCCGAATAAAAATGGCTTTACTCGTAAATAGAAAGCCGAGGAAAGCCTTCCTTCTTGATAAGTTTTTTTTATCTTATTCAAGAGATTTGTAATTATATGCTCCTACAGGTTTCTCTATTGTGGGCCGTGAATGTTCAATCACAGGTCAACCTCTCAATTTTTAAAAATAGATTATAATTTCTCGGCTGTTACAATATAGCCAGAGAGAATATTCCTAAAAAATGGCACATTTTGAGTAAATATTTTATGCAATAAGCCGAACCTATTTGGTAAAAAGGGAATTTTTGATGAATCAAATATTATTTTTACTTTAAGTTTATGTTGCTTGAGCATACGAGATAGCGTACTTGGGTGTATCAATCCCACATGCCCCAATCGAACGCCACTCCAGGGAATATTATAATATGTTGGGTTTTTGAATAGAAATAATGCTTCTACCTTCCGGAAAATAACCCCCAATTTTACGCGGGTCGGGTTATCCGTATGAATTAATATTTTTCCACCCGGCTTTAAAAGCCGGAAAACCATATTGATGATGCGCGGCTTCTGCTCATTTTCAATATGTTCAATTACATCAGCAAAAATTATTTTATTGAAGAATTTATCTTTCAGACTATCAAACCCGGCTTTAAGGTCTGAGCTAATAAAAGTTATATTTTGCGAAACTCCAAAATAATCACTCAGTAATTTTGCTATCTTCAGTGCATTATCGTCGATATCTAAAGCAACGACCCTCGCTCCTTCTCTTGCTGCATAAATACTAAATGTTCCCGGCCCGCAACCGCAATCAAGGATGTAATCACCATGAGCAGGCCTTAGTTCTTGTAAAATATTTTTGATACGTTTTTCCTCCTTGGCAGCAATCTTTTCCAGCAGCGCTATTTCTTCCCTATTTAAGGAGGGGGGATAATCCTCTCTTCCAAAATCAAAAAGAATTTTTTTATACCACCATAGGGCGTTATTTATATCTTGGTTAAGTTTATCCCCGAGTTGTCTTTCCTTCAGGGCAGAAATATTGCCGAACTTTATTATTTCATCTTTATTATATTCTGTCCCCATTATATAAATGCCGTTTTATAATACTGATCTGTAGCACATGAACGCTTCCGCGGCTTTACAGCCGTAGCACCTTTATAATGCCCGTTGGGCGGAATCCCCCCCGAAGCAAAACATATTAACAATCCCAACGCATCCCTTGCCAGATACAGAGGTGACCGTTACCAATGACAAAATCACTAAAGCAGGCAGGTGCGAAGGAGGATAAATTTGCACTTCAGCCATTTTTTTAATATAACGGTTAGTATTCTTAATGTATCCCTGATTAAATGTTGATGCGATTTTACCTGGTCATAACTAACTTTAATTGGAAATTCTACAATTTTTAGGTTATTTAATGCCGCTTCGATAATTATCTCGGAAGATATTTCCATTCTTTTAGCATGTAGGTCAAGTTTTTTTAAGGCCTCGCTTCTTATAACGCGATATCCACTCTGAGAATCAGAGGTTACCCATTTATTTAAAATTGCATTAGTAAGAAACGTAAGCAATACATTTCCCAATAGCCGGTGCCGCGGAAAGTTTATTATTCTTTCCGGCCTTAAGAAACGAGAGCCGACAACTAAATCCGCCTTTTGCCGCTTTAGTATTTTTAAAAGAAAGGATAATTCTTTGGGATCGTGCTGTCCGTCAGCATCTAAAGTTACCACTATATCGTATTTATTTTTTAATGCTTCTTTAAAACCGGCTCTCAGGGCACTGCCTAATCCTAGATTCCGCTTATTTTTTATAACCCTTGCGCCGCTCTTTTCACTGATCAATGCAGTATTATCTTTACTCCCATCATCAACCACAATAACTGTATCTACGAATTTAAGTGTCTCTTTTACAATTCTACCTATCTTATTTTCTTCGTTATTTGCGGGTATAATAGCTACAATTCGTTCCATAATAATCCCCTATCCCGATTCGATCCAGTCCTTCTTGAAAGATAGAGCATACCTTATAAACAAAACTAAATCGCGCAGATTTTTTATTTTTTTTAATATCCTGAAAATATTAACCGGGTCATAATAAAAACTTTTGAATAGCTTTATCTTTGCTTTTT
>JAUYCY010000182.1 GCA_030692055.1 Candidatus Omnitrophota bacterium
GACCTTTCTAGTGAAATTATACTCCAGGATATCCTATCTTCAACGGATTTCAATAATAGAATGATAGGATCAGACCTCAAATTTCAAAATTATATTTTCAAAAAAATTAGAAGCGGCGGATTATTTTATTCTCTTTAGCAAAATGACTCTGACCCGATTTTACGAAGTCGTATTCTAAGAATTCATCAAGTGGATTGTCGGGCATTGGGGTCAATTTCTATTATTTAGGCGCACGGTGCAAATATTATATCTGAAAATATAGTAAATCAATCGTTTTTAAAATGACTGTTCTGGTGATATTATGCACCAGGGCGTCTAAATATCTGTTTTTATGACTATTTAAGACTTGGCAAAACAATCAGTGATATAAAAAGCTAAATCGTTGACTGAAAAACCATTTTTCTACGCTTTAGAATGCTGTATATAATTTTTGCACCATGCGGCAAATTTTGAAGAAAAAAGGGAATTTTTGAAAAAAATTGGCTCGAACTTTCGGCTCTCCCGCGCAAAACTCTTATTTTCCTATAATTTTCCCTATTCCGAACTCGCCCAAAATCCGAAAAAAGAGAAATGGCAGCCCCAAGGGGATTTGAACCCCTGTGTTCAGCTTGAGAAGCTGACATCCTAGACCAGGCTAGACGATGGGGCCGAGATGTTAAGATCCTTCGCTTTAGTCGCACTTGCTCCGTCGCTCAGCCCAACAGGGCGTCCTGTTGGACAGGATTAATTCGCACTATTATTTTCTCTGCGTGCCTACGCACTTGTGAAAACACTGTGCTCATTAACGATGGGGCCGATGAAAACAGACCAAAGACTAAAGACCTATAAGAAAATTGCTGTTTCTACAAAAAAGAAGAAATGCCGTTAAAAACTTACAGCTTAAAGCTTATAACTTATAGCTTAAATCACATCCACTGTTTTCTCTGAAAATACCGCAGCATGAATAAGGCAGTAATAACCATTATTAATAAAGATACCGGGAATCCCCATAAACGCTCTAGGCCCGGTATATGTTTAAAATTCATACCAAAAATACCGGTGATAAAAGTAAGCGGCATAAATATGGTAGCGATTATAGTTAAAACCTTCATTACCTCGTTAAGCCTATTACTTAAGCTAGAAAGATACATTTCTATCATGCTGGTAAGCATTTCGCGGAAAACTTCCATAGAATCAATTACCTGTATAACATGGTCATATATGTCGCGTAGATAAATTCTTGTAGTTTCTTTAATTAAAGACGATTCGCTTCTTTCCAGGCCGCGGATAAGTTCTCTAAGCGGCCAGATAGCTTTGCGTAAAAATATTATTTCGCGTTTAAGATTATAAATCTCTTTGAGGACCTGCTGGTCAGGCCTTGAAATAATTTCTTCTTCAAGGAATTCTATACGTTCGCCGAATTCATCAAAGATATTAAAATAGCTATCTACTATTGCGTCTATTAAAGAATATGCCAGATAGTCCGCCCCTACTTTTCGGTGCCGGCCTTTGTTATTTTTTATCCGCTCTCTAATCGGGCCAAATACGTCGCCAACACCCTCTTGAAACGAAATAACAAAATTAGAGCCTAGAATAAGGCTCATTTGTTCTATGTTGACTTCACTGTCGCTAGCGCTATAAGTAAGCATTTTTATAACGATATAAATATAACTGCCTAAATCTTCAAATTTAGGGCGCTGCTCGATATCGCAGATATCTTCTAAGATAAGCGGGTGCAGCCCGAAACAATTAGCAAGCTTTTCTATAACTTGGGGCTCGTGTATGCCGTCAACGTTTATCCAGGTAACGCTGGGCTTATCGCGAAAACCAAAACACTCCTCTACCGCCGAAACTTCTTTCTGCTGGAAATTATTTTCATCGTAATCAATGACGGTAATCTTTACCGGCTGCTTCGGTCTAGCGGATTCGGTACGGATTGTTATGCGTTTAAATCTTTTTTTAGCTATTCTTGCCATATTTTCTATTCGTAACTTCGGCCAGTATTAGTGGCGCTGTTGCAAAACTACCTAAAAAATTAAGAGTAGTTTAGTTTTATCTGTTTCGCACTTTACTTTATGCGTTTTGCCTGTTTCTCTTATCTTTTTCTGCCTAGTTTAAGCTTTTTAACTTACTTTAGACAGCATAATC
>JAUYCY010000045.1 GCA_030692055.1 Candidatus Omnitrophota bacterium
CCTTTATCTTCACATGCTCCACAGGTAAAGATAAAATTTTTCTTTTCAGGCTCGCGTTATTTTTATTCAGCTTTTCTCTTGAAAATTCCTTTATATTTGCCATATAAGCCCTCTTTTAAACTTTCTTATTATACCATGCCCTGCAACCCCTTTCCAACAACTTTACACTGGGGCATATATCTTAAGCAGATTCAGGCCTGTAGCAGGATCTATGTCTTTAGAAGCCTTTACGCCTTTTAACTCAAATACTATCGCCTCTATCACCAGAAATACCTTTGAGTCCTTTCGGACGCAGCCGGTTAACACCTTATTCTTCTTCCCGAGACTGGCATGGATGTGTATCTGCGGCCCTTTTTTATTTGTAAAAATAGTCCCCATACCAAACACCTCCCAGCCATTCCTAAATTTCACCCAGTTCGGCTTAGGCGGTATTATTGCTTTCTTCGGCCCTGTTACTAAATAGCCTTTCTTTAAAGCTCCCAGAAAAATCATTGCGCCTGCCTTTATCTTCTCTTTTCTCGCAAACGAATCTATTTCTTTCATCAGAATATCTTCATCGCAGAATTTTAATAAAAATACCCTTCCTATCGTGCCTTTTGTGTATTTCATCTTGTTCCTCCGCCGCCTGATTACCTGTAATTACCAAATTGTAAAAATACAGGGAAATCTATGCTTTTTAAATGCGCCATGACTGTCTGCAGGTCATCTTTTTTAGCTCCGCTGACTCTTATCTTATCTTCCTCGATTCTTGCCTGAACCCTTAGTTTCAACTCCTTTATTATCTGAACCAGTTCTCTGGCTCTTTCCTTTGGGATACCGTCAGTTATCTCTACGAGCTGGCGCAAGTTCCCTTCAAAGGCCTTTTCAGGCTCATTGTATTTAATCGATTTTAAAGAAATCCCTCTTTTTGTCAACCTCATGCCCATAGTATCCTTTATACCCCGAAGTTTAAAATCATCTCCGGCAACTAAGGTTATCTTTTTTTCAACTCTATTATAATCAATGGAAAACTTGGCGCCTTTAAAATCATATCTGTTAGCCAGCTCCTTTTTTGCCTGGTTTATCGCATTATCGATCTCCTGTAAATCCACCTTTGAAGTAATGTCAAATGAAAAATCCGCCATAATTCACCTCTTTCTATTAAATTAAACCTGTTTTTTAATAAAGCAAATCCACGCTATTAAATAGCCGATAATCGCCACTATGTAAAGAGAATTTAAGCCCCATGCCATAGATAAATACTCCAAAAACCCTCCGATTACAGCGCCTACCAAATTAGAGCCGATGGCAATTCCTGCTTGTTTAAAATTTTTAAATGCTATGGCAAATATAGTAGCTGCAAAAAAAATAGGCAGGCCTGTCAAAAAACCCGCCATAAGAATCTTTGTAAAAAAATCCAGCTTCAATAAACTTGCGAGAGGGAACAAATAGGCAAAAATCAGCGATAGAATAAGGCCGATAAAAAACCATCCGGTCCTCGCAGGCTGTCTTGCCATAACAAACCAATTGGCCAATAACGCAAGGAATAAAATGGCTGAAAATACAACCGCGTTCACAATCCACGTAGAACCAAAAAGCAATGAAAGCGTGGTTATACTCTTAGCTTCGAGAAGAAGAAAACCGCACCCAAGCGCCAGAAAAAATACATTTATTTTGCCAAATTTAAAAGGGGTAAGAATAACGATATACGCCAGAGAAATCAACAAAAGCATCAGTATCGTCTTTTTATACATCTGAGGTATGCAGGGTTTTTCAAGATATAAATAAGGCCAATCATCGCTTGGCACTTTAATATTGCTCTTTTCGGGAAGCAGCGGCATCATCCTGGATAATTCAGGATAATCCGATAGCGCTTTTCCCAGCCCAGGGCCTGCGAATATTATAAGGTTAAACAAGTAGTTGTCGCTGATACCATAACGCGCGTCTTCGCCAAAAACAGTTCTCGCGAGCTCAAGAAGTTTGATTTTCATCCAATCCGTCGGCGCAGAAAAAAGCAGTACCATGACGCCGTTCTCTGTAAGCAGCTCCCTGGCTTCTTTTAATGCCTGTCGAGTATAAACATAATTATCTAACCGGATAGATGAAGTGACAGAAAGCATTGCCTGGGAATCCAGCGTCCCAAAAACAATCATATCATACCTGCCGGAGGCCTTGTGCATGAATGAGCGGGCATCATCCACAAAAATCCGCACTGCCTCGCTGTCATAAGGCCTTTGCGGATGCTCTCTGCCTAACATCAAAATAACAGGGTCTATTTCTACTGCGTCAATATGTTTTACGCCTGCAAGCCTCGCAGCCAATACATCATTCCCTGTGCCGGATCCTATTATCAATACACGCTCCGGGCTAAACCACTTATAAGGAAATAAAAATTTTTCAGCCATATATTTTTCTTTTTCAAAATTTATAGCCCTTTGATGCAAAAACTGATTTACATATATGGACATGCTGCCCTGCTCGGTTTTGCGCGATTCAATTGAATAATAAGGCGACCATAAAATATCTCTTTCCGCTAACCCCACAACAGCAACTATGCTTATCATAATAATTATAGTTATAAAAAATCCGCGTTTTTTATAGAAAATAAAAGAGGTTATCAGGCCCGCGACCAAAAACCATAGAAATGCCGGTAAATTAAAAAAAGACATTGCCCCGAAAAATATTACTCCCAGCAAACTACCGAATATATTCAGGCTATATGCGTAAAGCGGGGAAAATTCCTTCATCAGCTTGCCTATCTTTTGTCCCACAGGAATAAAAACAAGCGCGCCTATAGAAAATATAAAACCAAGAACGCTGATTATGGAAACTTTAAAAGGCGGAACATAGAGCCTATTCTCTTGATAATAACTCCAGATCCATGTCTTTGCGTCAGGCGGAACTGTAATCTGAATTCTCCTAAGAAACAATACTGAAAGAACAGCAAATATCAGCGCCCAGGGAAATAAATCAAAAAGATTCCATTTTTTCTCTGTCAGCAGAAATCCTAAACCAAGGCCTAAAAATGCGGATATAAGTATCACATTTGTAAAAAATGAAACGGAAAAAACATGGGCAGGCACCCAGCGTATAAAGCAAAGCTCCAGAAAAAGACTGAGAAAGCTTACCAGAATAAGAGTTATTTTATTCATACGCAAATCCGCTTTCTTTATGATCCTATGTAATCGATAAATTGCTTTAGGAAAACTTTGTCTGGATTGCTAATCTCAGTGAAAGCCGCTCTTGTATCATAGCTTACTATGCCATCTTCAACACCCACAACTTTGGCTTTTAATCCTATTATTTTTACAGAGGAATCTTCTATAAATATCTGTAATTTAAAAATAAGGGGTGTCCCAATAGACATCTTTTCATAAGCGCTAAATAGCAATCCTCCCAAGCTTATGTTCTTAATCTCCGGTCCGGTCTGCCACAAAGAAAGGGGATCGTCTAATTTTTTATACTTGATGAGACTGCGGGCTTCATATCTGGGATGTTTTCTTTTTTCAATCATAATAACTAATATAATACCGCATCAATCTATCAATCCTATGCGGCTGATTCTCTCCTTAATGATTTCAAGAAATTGTCCTTGTTTTTCTTCAGCAATGCTGGAAGTTTCTATAATTCTTTTCATAACGCCAAAATTATTTCTAAATTTTTCGTACCGAATTTTTATAGGGATATTAAAATAATCGCCTAACTGATCAAAATCTTCCCGCAGCAGCTTATTCTTTTTGCCATGTATAGTGATCGCTGAATCTTCATCTCCAGGAATCACCAACTTTGAACACACAATATCATAGGCCGGCGCTAACCGGACATTGTCCTTATCTCTATATGCGATAGAATAATTCTTTAAGTGGGCATCGCCATTACCAAGAATGAAATTAAGAACAACCCGTTCAAACAACAATTGAACATCATAACCCGGAGCTGAAGAGATTTCCCTTAATTTCCTGCCTATTTGTTCTACCGATCCCCTGTATTTATCCGTTTGTTCAAGAATTTGCCCAAAATCTTCCTGGTGAATTTTCACACTCTTTTCCCGGTCAAATCTTTTGACCACATAGGCTAGGCTTTTATCTTTTAAAGGAATCAAACAATGTAGCGGCACCTCTATATTCAGTTCTTTGGCTATATCCATACAACACTCTTCATCTTCAGGGATATTCGGAAAAGTGGAAGTTTGTGGTTTTAAAATATATTCCCCGCCTTCAGCCACAGAAATCAACATATTCTGCTTCTCGTCAAGCTTAACAGATAGTTTAGGCTGAACGCCGGAAATGGAAAATTTGCCGGCCAGCTCCTGCGCTTTCCGGGATATGTCTCCTAATCCAAAATCTATAACCGGAATTTTAGAAGAATTAAACATCTCTTTAAGAAATTTCTCTTTCAAATTCATTTTCACATTTTCCTGACTGTGACAGCGCCAATAGTATCTCCGCTTGCGCTTGCCAATAATAAACCAAAAGAATCATTGCTATCGATTTTTTGCGTTAAGCTTACTATGTTTAAATACCACCCTTCGGGAAGAAGCCCTTTAAAAAAAGGAAATAATTCTTTTGATTGATAGGGTTCTTCTCTGGGAGGCAGGGACACTGAAATTGGAATGCTTTTTTCCAAAAATGCGCGATCGTATTGAAAAATATAGCCATCTCGAGTCTCTGAAAGTAAGCCCGCTAATTCATCCTTATAAAAAACCTGCGCCTTTCGTAAGACATCCATAGATTTTTTCCTATATTCTTCCTTGTTCCTTAAAATCTTGCGGAACATTTCTTTTTAATTCCAAATAATATCCCAAGAAGTCCAAAACTTGCATAAGCTTATCCATTCTTATCGTAGCCTTGCCTTGTTCAAGTTCTCTCAAAAAACGCAAGCCAACTCCT
>JAUYCY010000068.1 GCA_030692055.1 Candidatus Omnitrophota bacterium
CGGCAGCCGCCAGCCGCTTGCGTCCAAATCAATTAGTTTATAAGAACGGTTTGTCCGCTTCCCGCAGTCAACAAGTAAAAACTAACGGTGCGGGATGCCGAGCCTCTTGCGAACAAGGCTTTCAGAGCAGGCAAAATTTTGGTGCGGGCAAAATTTTGCCAAAAGATAACCGACATTTCAAGGGACGGAAAGCCAAATATCTTTCGCTTCTTCAAACAAAGCCGGATTATCAAAGTCGGTTTTTTACCGATTATCAATATAAGCTTTTTTTATCAGAGCATTTCCAGAAGAATCAACTACGGCTTCAACGCTTACCGAACTTTTGCGTCCCTGCATGCTCTTCTCGATCTCTTTTCCTTCTCCTTCCGGAACAAAATAACTTTCAATACCGTAAATAACTTCTAATTTTTTGCTATAGCAATAACTAACCTTGCCCCTTATGTAGATTTCGTTATCAGCGCTTCTCTTGGCCTGCACGGCTGTTGCTTCCCAAAATTTCTCTTTTGGTTCAAGTTTTACATAAATAACCTCACCCCTTTT
Source organism: Candidatus Omnitrophota bacterium (assembly GCA_030692055.1). The sequence continues at coordinate 541 of JAUYCY010000068.1, forward strand.
ATAATCCGGCTTCTCGCTCTTTACCTGGTCCAAATCCAGCGTACTTATTTTGTATCTTAAAATAACATAATCGCCCCTTAATAAATCTCGCGGATCAACGGGAACAGTCTCCAAGACCACAGCTTTACCCCTCCTCAGGGTAGACTGTTTGGAAATAATCATAGCTGCCGCAACTATAACCCACAGAACGGCAATAAAAAACAAAATAATTTTTTTATTCATTTTGCTTCATCATTTCTATTACCTTCCTTCTCTGTTTTTCTAAAAATATTCCTAGTGATGATATAATCAGGCCGCCCACTATAAAAAATAAGGACTTCTCTTTTAATTTCCAGCCTACATCGATGTAGCGGGTAATAATGAATAGCGCAAAAATTACTGTGCCCGTGGTAAAAATAGATGACATTTTCAACTCTACCCCTAAAAAGATATTGATAATCGCAAAAATCACCAAAACAGCATTCGCCGCCAACGTGCAGGTAAATACGGATGGGCTAGTCAATAGAATAAGATTTCCCAACAAGGCCGTCAACAAAGCAGACAATTCCAGGTATGCGGCCTTATTCTTAAAACAGCCTTTTCTTGCCTCATCCATAACCAATAGCGCCATAATCCCTATTAAGAATAAGCAACTGGCAAGGTATACATTGTTTATCCTCTCCCCCACCCTCAACTCTACCATTGCCTGGAAGGATAAAAGGTAAGTACAAACAAAGGTAACGAGGTAGCCAAATACTTTATATATTTCAAAAAATGCATATCCTCTATTTTTGGAAATAATCCCTATTATATAAATAACCATCCCTGCTAATGATTGCAAGACCATAAAATTTACTATATTGAACTCATAACCAAATATCTGAGAAAATGAAGAAAGCGATAGATTCAACCAGACCAGCAAACCCACAAGGCACATAATTAAATTTTCCCTAATTCTATCTTTATAGGTTAGGTATAAAATAATCGCCATCGGGATAAGAAAATAGAAATTAGGCTGCATTTCCCTGACGGTGAAGAACGTTATCGTCCAGAATATAAAGGAAAGGCAGGAGGCATAAAGATAAACAAACTCTTCCTTCTGGATGAGATAATAGATTAATAAACCCGCACTTACCAGAAAGGCCAACCACTCATACTTATAAAAACAGCAGTAAAGGCTGGCGATCACGAGGCCGATAATGTTAATCCTACGGCTGATGAGTAATTTTTTAGCCGTGGGTAACATAAAGGCAAAAATAACGATAGGGTAATAGTAGTTAGCAACGCTATTATTGGCAGTGTAAAGAAAATTCCATATCAGAAACAAGGCCGAAGCCAAAATATGCACGTACTCATTATCAAAAAAGATAGCTATGGGCACAATGGGAAAAGCCCATATCAGCATAATCAACCAATTTTGAGAAGTAGGGATATTATAAATCTGAGCAATAAGAGCAATTGTTCCTCCCCAGAAAAGTGAAGACAAAAGTAACAGGCTCTTTCCTAAATTAGCGAACCCTTCTTTTCCATAGCTAAAGAAGTATCCCATATACAGTGTAAAAATAGTTACGGACATAATCAGAATGGTTTTAAGGTGTGCGGGAATTCTTTGCCAATTAGAAGCTACAAAAAAGATTACCCCTACTCCTACAAATATTGCGCCTATCAGGGTCAAAACCTTGACCATATCCATTTTGCTTCTCGGTTCAATTCTCTTGAGTTTATATAGACTAAGAATGGCATTGCCCTGCTCTGCGTTAATAATATTTTTTTGTTCCCATAAAGGCATTTCCCTTTGTAACCAGCGATATCCTCTTCTGCGCCTCGAAGAAAATCCTCTTACCACAAAGTAAATAATCAATAACGAAAACACTAAACTAAATATCATTCATCCCTCCTGCTATTTAACCCAAATATCCTCAATTTCTTCAAACAAAGCCGGATTATCAAAGTCGGCGGGAAGTATGTTTTCCTGCGGCTTATCAAAAAGATAATCCCCTTCCTTGTAAAATCCTGCCGTTATCAACCCAGAACAAAGAAACCTTTTCTTGCTGCTAAATAAACTATGCAGAAGTAGACCAATTTTAGCACAAATAATCGTTAAAGGAAACCAGAAAAATTGCAAAGCATCATAAGGCAGATTGTTCATTGTGGCCCACCATAAGGCAACCTTGTATCTTTTCGCGGCCTCTTGGCCCCTTCGCTTTATTACTTTTATTTCATATCCTTTATCAACGTATTCCCTTTGCAGATTGATTACGTGCGACTGCGGCACCTTTGCCTCAACTGCATCAAAACCGCCAATGCTGCCGGCAACATGGGTCCATTTGGCGCTGTCGCCGTATCCGGCTTTTCGCTGCAGAGTTTGAATTGCCGTATTACGCCCGGCAATTAGAATTACATAGCCAATTTTGATTCTGTCCGGATTAAGGCTTGGCATCTTCTATTTTTTCTATTATCCCCACTGCATAACCATAGCTTCTCTTCGGATTATCTATGTTTTTCAGTGCCACTATATCAAAGGCCTTCTTTATTTTTTTCTCTCCATATTGCTTTGTTTTCAGGATGATGTCTTCTATTACTACAGGATTATTCTCTTCAAAGACAATTTCCGCGTATCTCCTTGCTTTTGTATAAGCTTGCTTGCCGTATTTGTCCTCTATTGCTTTTAGCTTTAATCCCAGCTCTTTAGGGTCATAAAGCTTTAAGAGTTTATACATCTTCGGGGCTTTGTCATCATAGGGCTTACCGGTTAATTCATCATATTTTACTTCTATCAGTTTCTTCCTCCTTAATTCTTCCATGCCCTTAATTATAACATCCCGGCTTACCCCGCCAAACTGCCTGGTTATTGTGGGGAGGCTTTCCGACCAAAACGGCAAGGTATCGCTTATCTGGAAATAGTCTAAATTGATAAACAAGCAGAATTTAGCCCTAAGAGATAACTCCCTATTCCAGCCAAAATCAAAATAAACATTCGGAAGCTCGAAAGCCCCCGCAGAAGGCGGGGCACCCGGCCTTCCGATAGGCCGGGGTGTATCCCCTAATTTCCAAAGCAGGTACAAATAAACATCAAAGTCACGCCTGCCATGCATCTTTACCATCTGCGGCGCAAGCTTTGGGTTTTCCAAAAAATCCCACCTTATATGCGTTGATGGCCCGGTAACCTCAAGGTATTTTTCTACATTCTCGTCTATCTTGATTGTTTTTAAGTAACTTAAAATTTCATCTGCTAATCCTGTTGAATTAACAAAAACGTCTGTTTCAATACTGTTGTCAAAAGCGGATTCACTCCAGTTTGTACTCCCCAAGATCACTATTTTCTTATCTATAATCACGGTCTTGGCATGTGTATATCTTGCCGGCTCATCATAATAAACCTTTATTCCTGCATCCTTAAGCCGCTTATAAGCCCGGGTACTTTTGATTTCTACCTCCCAATCGCTGGGATGTTTTCGTCGCACAAAATCCACATTTTGGTCCAAAATAACTTCTACATCCACCCCTCTATTCTT
>JAUYCY010000036.1 GCA_030692055.1 Candidatus Omnitrophota bacterium
ATTTGCCGTAACTTCAGGCGATAGCTTATTTAAATTCAGATATTTGCCTGTCGGAAGTTATCTTTTGACGGTTTCTCCCGGTGGAATATCAAAAAACATACAAGTAAGCGAAGGTGAAAATATTTTTAACGATATATTAGACCCAGCCATATATCAGGATTTTCAGGAAATAGAGTCTAATAGCGCTTTTACAAACGCAACTGAGATAAATCTGGATTCAAGGATACACGGTAAAATCTACAACGCAGGGGATGAAGATTTTTTTAAATTCAATATTCCTGAAAAGGGCATTTTGTGTATTAGGATGTACGAAGTGCCGCAGGGCTTGAGGCCTTCCATAAAGATATATGACCCGTCTATCCCTGGCAGGATTGTTTCACAGAAGGGCGGCTCTGCCAACGAAAAAATAGTCCTTGAGACAGAATTTGATAAACCCGGCTTGTATTATCTTTTAGTGAGGGATTGGTATGGAAATATTGCTTTGCCTGATAGCTACTCCATGAATTTTAATTTTATAAAAACCATGGATGAATATGAACCAAATGAAACAAAAGAAGATGCAATGCTTATTGATTTTGGAAAAAATTATTTTGCTACAGTCGCAGTAAAGGCCGACAGTGATTTTTATAAATTATCCATACCTGATGCCGGAAAAGTAACTGTTTATCTGAAAGATATGCCTGTTAATATAAGGCCTTATATGAAACTTTATAAGGATAATGGCCAGAATATTGACATAAAAGGCGGCATAGCAGGAGAAGATGTTACGATGGAATTTGAAGTTACTAACCCGTCTAATTATTATATTCAGGTCTCTGACAAGTATAATAGCCAGAGTTCTTTTTTAAGATACAGGCTTCTGGCCAATTATACTCCAGGCAATACTTATTTATCTTCCGATGTTACGCATTTTCAAAAGCACGAGGATATTCCTGGCATAGATGAGGAAAAGCAGATTAATTTTGAAATCCCCGCCATTGATGAAAAAGGAAAATATTACATAGACGCGGTATTAAGATCTTCTGTTTCGCAGGAGATCGCGAGGTTCGTAAAAGCTTTTTATATAAGCGAAAAGTTTGAAATAGAGGTTGAGGCCAATGCCGAGATCGATATTTTTAAGCTCAAGGTTAAAAATCTGAGTTCAGCGAGGGGTATAAAACTTTTTGCTGAAGCGAGATGCGGGGATTATGAAAAAAAGATAGATTTTGTACTTGGACAAGAAAAGGACCTGGAATTTGATATCCCCGGCCTGGATAGTACAGAGAAAATTTATTACGGGATATATTTTGAATCAGGAAAAGCCCTTTATTTAAATTCTTATTTAGCAGACAGCGAAAAGCCTGAAGCGCCTTTGATTAAAATTATTAAAGCGGGATGCGGTAAAGATGCTTATGAAGACGGAGAAAATATAGTTCTTGATTGGAAGATTGAATCAGGCGAAGAATGTTCCGTTAAGCTGAATGCGGATTTAATAAATCCGGATTTGGATACTGTAAACATTGTCGAAGAAGAAATAAATCTCAAGAAAGGCATAAACGAAATAAATAAAGAGGTTTCCGTTGAGCTTAAACAATCAGGAATTTACAGGGTTATGTATAAATTCGGAGAGATCGGCCAGGGATCCATATTTTTTGACGTGGGCCAGAAAGAAATTCCGAAGGAAAATCACGAGCCTGTTCTGTTTACCATAGGCGAAAAAGAAATAATCGCAGGAGATGGGTTGGAATTTTTTGTAGAAGCCGCTGACATAGACGGGGACCTGCTTATTTATTCAGCAGAGTCATTGCCTAAAGGAGCCAGGTTTGACCCGTGGGTAAAAAGATTTTACTGGGAGCCTGAAGAAAAACAGACAGGCGAATATTTTATAACATTTATCGTAAGCGATGGAAAGGCTAAGGTTTCCGAGAAAATTAAAATAACAGTATCAAGTTTAATAGGCGTAATACCGGAGGCGAAGATAATCGCGGAACCTTTAAGCGGCGCAGCGCCGCTGGAAGTGCATTTTAATTCTCAGCTGGTCAATAAATATAAAGGAATAGTTAAGTATGAATGGGATTTTGACGGCAAAGGCGTATACGATTTTAGTTCACCTGAATCAGGAGAGGTTATTTTTACGTATACGGGCGAAGGTAGTTTTCCGGCGGCGCTGCGCGTAACAGATAAAAATGGAATTACAAATACTTATGTTGCCGCTATCAATGTGGAGAAAAACCCTGATGCGCCAGGCATATATTTAACTGTATCTCCCTTGAAAGGTATTGCGCCTTGCAGAATATTTTTTAAAGGTGGCGCATTCTGTCCCCAGGGCATATCTAAATATGAGTGGGATTTTGATGGCGACGGCATTTTTGATGCCGGCTCCTCAAAATCAGGAGAGGTTGTTAAAACCTATTCTCTTCCTGGAAAATATAACGCAGAATTTAAGGTTATCGGCGCAGACGGGCTAAGCAGCTCAGAAAAAGTTTTGATTGAAATAGAGGATCCTAAAGGCTTGAGCGTTAAATCCTCTGTATTGCCAGTTTCTGGGAATATTCCTTTAGAAGTAAATTTTGAAGCCACTGTAACCGGCAGTAATGAGATCCAGAAATATCAATGGGATTTTGAAGGCAACGGTATATTTGATTATACTTCCTTAAACTCGGGCATGGTTAAACATACCTATTGCGAACCAGGCGTCTATACGCCTGTAGTGCGGGTCACAGACTCGAATAATTTATCCAGCCAGGCTAAATCAGAGGTTAGATTTGGCATTTCTGATCCAGAGGGTATTAAAAAAGGTAAAATTATTGTGAATTCGCAAAAAGGCAAAGCCCCTCTTTTAGTAAGATTTTCCTTTGAAACTGAAAACGAAATAAGCGATGCAGAATATCTATGGGATTTTGAAGATGACGGCGCAATCGACCTTATAACATCAGCTCCTCAGGCAGAATTTACATATAACTACCCTGGAAATTATATGGTAAAACTTGATGTCAGGGCGCGAAACGAAATAATTATGTCATGCCATGAAATAATTTATGTTACAACCGGGAAAGGCGATGACAAAGAGCAGGAAATTTCTTCTGAAAATATGCATAAGTACAAGATAGGCAGAATAGAGCTTTCAGATAAAACTTCTTTAATCTTGCCGGCTGATATGCTGGATAAGGATGACATTGTTAATATAAAGAAAATAGAATCCCGCGAGCTTCCAAAAGAGATTAATTTTAACCGGAATAAACTCATAGGAGAATACAGAGAATATAAATTTAAAAATCGCAAAGACCCTTTTAATAAGGAGATGACTATATCTATACCATATCCGGATAAAAATATAGACGAATTAACGCTTGATGCTTTCTGGTATGATGAGAATAGCGGAGAATGGAAAATCCTTTCAGATGCTCTTGTATTTCCAAAAGAAGACATAGTTACAGTAAAGACAAATCATTTTACTATTTTTGGTATTGCAGGCGCTGAAAAGAAAAATGAAGACGTCCCTCAGCCTGAGAGTCCTGGCAAAGATAGCAGCGGAGAAAGCGGGTGTTTTATTGCCACAGCTGCTTTTGGCACGCCTTTGGCCAACGAAGTAATAATATTAAGCGAGTTCAGAGACAAAGTTTTATTGAAACACAAAACAGGCAAACGGTTAGTCAGTTTCTATTATTCCTTTAGCCCGCAAGCAGCTGATTTTATAAGACATAAGCCATTTCTGAAAAGCATCATTAGATTTTGCATTAAATTCCTTGTCATACCTCTTAAAATAATGTTAAAATAGCCCATATGTTACAAACAAGTCATACTCGTTTGTAACATTAGAAAGGCGCTATGTATAATTTTGAGGTAATATTAGAGGATAACGGGAAAAGAGTGGATAATGTAAGCCTCAAGCATCTGGTGGGGGTGAAGCCTGAGCTTGAGATATCCAGAACTGTTGTCCAGGATATGATAGACAAGGGCGAAATTCTGCTTAATGGAAAAAAAGTAAAAGTAAGTCATAAGGTAAACACAGGCGATAAAATAGAAATAGACCTGGAAAAATTAGAAAAAGAAAGCCTTGCAGAGCATTGTAAAAAAATCCCAAGGGCTGAAAAATTACCGCTCAATATAATCTATGAAGACGATGATATACTGGTTATAAATAAGCCTGCGGGCATGGTGGTGCATCCTGCGTGCGGGAATTATTCAGGCACGCTGGTGAACGCGCTTTTAAATTACGACGGATTTCTTACAGAATTTAACGAGCCGCGCGATACTAAAGATGAAAAGCGTGTTTTAAGGCCAGGCATAGTCCACAGGCTTGACAAAGATACGTCAGGAGTAATACTTGTCGCAAAAACAGGCGTGGCATTGCGTAAGATTTCAGGTCAATTAAAGAACAGGACTATTACGAAAAAATATATAGCTGTTGTAAAAGGAATTATTGAATTAGAAGAAGGGATAATAGATCTGCCGATCAACCATGATAAAAAAAATAGAATGAAAATGGCAATCGACAGGTATAACGGAAAAGATGCAGTAACGCAGTACAAGGTTTTATCCAGGAATAAAGAAAAAAATTTCACAGTCCTGGAAGTGACTCCGAAAACAGGCAGGACTCATCAGATACGCATACATCTTGCGCATGTAGGCCATCCGATTTTAGGAGATACGCTCTATAATGGCCCTAATGTTCAGGGTTTATCAAGGCAGGCGCTCCACGCGAAATCCATAAGCTTTATTCATCCTTCCAAAAATATTCAAGTCGAATTTTCCGCAAAAATACCGCTTGACATCCAACAATTCCTATCTTCAAAACCAAACAACTTTAAAAATTGACATTGTTAGTTTGTAAAGTTGTTGGGAAGGGGGGTTACCGGGAGTTACTTAGAGCATAAGGGCTTAGAATAGAGTAGCTAGGCTAATTGTGTGCATAATTTTTATTGACACAAGATGTTGAAATGTATTATACTTATAGTGGTTTAGAAAAAAGTATCCACAATATATTGACAGACATTTTTCTAAGTGTTATACTT
>JAUYCY010000143.1 GCA_030692055.1 Candidatus Omnitrophota bacterium
AGCACTTCCATAAGGGTGTACCTCCTTTTAATTAGCCGCTTGTAACGGCTATGTGGTTAATATTGGATTATCCACAAAAAGGATACACCCTTTTTTATTTACTTGCCAGAGAACTTACACACTTTATTATACGTTACCACCTTAAGCTATCCATTAGCCTGTTATTTATCTTTTTCTATATGCGCCTTGATGATTTTTTGCTCTGCGACAGGCTTATCTCCTGCGCTGGTGGCTGTGTTTTCTATTTTCTGCACTACATCGTATCCGGATATAACTTTACCGAATATAGTGTGATGCATATTGAGCCACGGCGTTTTGGCGCAAGTTATAAAAAACTGGCTGCCGTTGGTATTGGGACCGGCATTTGCCATCGCCAGAATCCCAGGGCTGTCAAATGTAACATCTGAACTAACTTCATCCGAGAAAGGCTTACCCCAAACCGATTCTCCGCCTGTACCGGTTCCTGTCGGGTCGCCGCCTTGAATCATAAATCCTTTTATGGCTCTATGAAATATGATTCCGTTGTAATAGCCCTTCTCAACCAATTTAGTAAAGTTTTCGCAAGCTTTTGGCGCAACCAGCGGCATAAGTTCAATTTCTATCGCACCCTGGTTAGTTTCTAAAACAACTACTTTTTTATCCATAGCAAAAAGTCCTCCGTTAATGTTAGCGCCAATAATCACAAAAAGGGAAGCACCGATAATAACTAAAAACTTTCTCATCATAGAATAACCTCCTTTAATATAGAAGCGGATATACACGGAACTATACTCGGATAAACGCATAGGGCGTAAATCCGTCCGCCTGCGGCGAGATTTCGCCGAGCTAAAAACGAGGCGAACGTTTTGTTCCGCGGGAATCCGCTTCTAATGCCTCATTTTAATAATGCATTTTGAGCTCCATGAAATATTCAGGGCTATTTATGCTAAATCGTGCTTGGCGATAGCGCGGCTCACCAAAACGCACGGCATTATTTGAAACTGCTACCCCTTCCTTGGGCCGCGGGAAAGGGAAAGTATAAAAATCCAGTTTGTTATTACCTTTGGCATCATGAAAAACAAACAATGCATACGAATCTGCATACGGAATATTTTCAAAGGCTGCAGTAACAGTATCACTCGTCACTTTCACCGCTTTACTCGCATATATTTTCTTAAGCACCAGCCAGCTGCTTTCAGAATTATAGAGCGCAAAAATAAGGTTACCCCCCTGTTTTACCAGAATACCGGTAACCTTAACATGAATGGTTCCTTTAATATCTTGGGCTCCTATAGATAATGCCGAAACCAATACTGTGACTATAATAAGAATTGCGATAGATAAAATTTTTTTATTCATTTGTATTAATCTAATTATGTAATGATTACTTATTATGCCTAAGCATATCTTTAAGCATACTTTTATAGCGAGACCTTCTAAATTGGGTAAACTCGGCGCTGTACACTTTCTCAGCTAAATCGCAAAAACCCTTCTCAAGAATAGGTATGGACATATTTTTTGGCTGAAAATTAACGTCGAATAAAGTACACTTGGCCCAATCCCCTTCTTTAACAACTCTTCTCTCGTTAACTAATCTTTTATAAAGAAAGGTGCCAGGAAATGCCGTCATCACTGTTATTTGAACTTCATATAGCCCACTTTCCTGTACAAATTTCCAGACCTCATCAAATATCTCTTTATTCTGCCCATCTAAGCCAAGTATGAAACAACCATTTACGGTTATGCCATGCGACTGAATCTTATCAATCGCATATCTATATTTATCCAGCTGTTTCATCTTCCAATTACTAGACAATTCCAGTCCATCCAAGCCCTTCTTAGAAGGGCTTTCAAACCCAATAAGTACTTGTTGGCACCCGCTTTCCCGCATAAGGCTTAAAAGTTCTTCGTTTTCGGCAACAGAAATGTCTGTTTCGGTAAACCATCTGATATTTTCTTTTCTCAATTCCTTAAGTAAACTTACCCAATGTTTCTTATCAATAAATGTATTATCGTCAGCAAATTCAATGAATGGCTTTTCCCAGATCTTTTTTATCGTTTTTACTTCTTGAATAACTTTTCCTGCGGGCTTTTGCTTATATTTCTTTGTAATCAATATAGATGCAGCGCAAAATTCACAATGATACGGACAGCCTCTGCTTGTCTGAACTGTCAAACGATTATATTTTTCTGGATTTAGTAGCTCAAATTTAGGCATAGGGGCATCTTTTAAATCAAAATCTTTATCAAATGATGTATAAAAAGGCTTTAGTCTGCCTTGCTCACAATCATTAAGTAATTCAAGCCAAGAAGGCTCACCTTCTCCGATAACAACCGAATCGCAATGCTCCTTCGCTTCTTCGGGTAGACACGTAACATGCGGCCCGCCTATAACTGTTTTTATTCCTTTTTTTCTGTATCGCTTTGATAACTCATAAGCTTCAAAAATTTGCGTGCTATATGTTGATATTGCAACCATATCAAATGAATTTGGAAGTTCATTTACATTCTTAATATCGGCTATCTCTATGTATTCTACTTTAACTCTATCCGGGGTCATGCCTGCTAAAGTTAGCAACCCAAGGCTTGGAAGCGAAGCGATGATTTTATTGCGCTCAACAAAACCAGGCAGAGTCAGGCCCAGCTTGGTCAATTCTTCGTTATAGGCACGCACTCCGCTCATAGCGATTAAACCGATCTTCATAACCAAACTCTCTTATTATTAAGTCGTAGGGTGTTGCGCGTTTACCCAACGGATAAATAAAATGTTCACAATAACTCCAACAATACTTGCTATTGAAATTAACATAAATATTGTGGGAACGCCAAATTTAAAATAACTATAAAATACTGCGAGCGCGAATGATAATTTCATTAGTAGCCTCACAATAGCTAGATCAACATTCCTTAAAAGATTTCTAGCAATTAAAAACTCCGCAATTCCTCCGGCAACGATAAACAAAGCAGGAACAAATATATATCCCGGATGGTTAGGTAAAGTAATATTTAAAGATGCATAAATATTCTTGTAAAATAAGGCAAACGACCCACCTAACAATACGTCATAAATACCTGTCACTATAAAGAATAATTTAAAAAACCCATTCGCCTTCATTTTACACCTCCCTCACCTGCCGGTAGGCAGACTTTTCTTAACTGTTCCAGAATGGCCTCAGAAGTTCGTGCTGTAAGTTTTCGTGATTTAAAAGCAAGCGCCAAAAATCTTGATTGTTATCGTTATATCTATTATACCATTTGCTATATGCTCTCCTTTTAAGAACGCTTTTTAAAATCCAAGCAAGTTGTCTTGCTGTTAACGTACTGCAAATAATCTTTGTTAGCTTTAAAACCGTTTCATTAATCACTATGTAATGGCTATTGTTAATAGTCAATATTTCTTCCGCTATGCTTTTCGCAATTTCTCGTTCATTCAAGGCAAGTCTTTCATAAATTAATCTTAAATTATTGTCCTTAGCCTTTGAAATTAATGCCTTGTAAAGGATTTCACCAATATTCTCTATCATAAACATTTTATTGAGTAAATTCTGGTAGGCTTTATTTTTCTCCATTTTATAGATATACGAGCCGCTTATGAATAAGCTATCTATATTCTACTCAAAAAAAACTAAACTCAAGCCTATCTTTATGATTGAGCTTGAGTTTATCCTGAGCCCTTCAGCTTCGTTCAGGGTAAACTCTGTCGAAGGATTTATCCTGAGCAAATGAAGGACGTATCTGCAATATATTATCACAGAGGGTTGGAAAGTCAAAAACTCCTCCCCGCGTGAGCTCGAACTATATATCTCTACGGCACCCTCCTCGCTGGGGCTCGAACTTTTTTAGATATCGCTTCTTATTGCAATATCTATAGTTACATAAAGAGAATAAGACTATATTAGTCTGTTGGAGTGTTTTTTATTGTCTTGCCTCGAACTTTACTACTAGTGTGCTTGGGCAATCCTGTGGATAACCTCAGAGATGAAAGTCTGGTATTTAATACCGAGTTTCTGGGCCCTTTGCTTAATAGTAGCTAAGTCGCGGCTGTTCACGCGGACATTTAAAACAGCATC
>JAUYCY010000154.1 GCA_030692055.1 Candidatus Omnitrophota bacterium
ATTGCCTGAAATGAGTCTTGGAGAGATGTCCATTGAAGAGAAAAGATATGAGTCCAGGATAAATGAGATAGAAAAAAGATTTTTGGAAATCGCTGTATATAAAAAAGCGTTCTCCCAATACGAAAAATATTTAAGTTCAGCGATAGAATTCAACGAAGTAGCTGAAGGCGCAGGCAGATTTGAAAAACTTTCTTATATAAAAGGCTATTGCCCAATAGACAGAGTCGGGCTTATTGAAAAGGCTGCCTCAGAAGAAAAATGGGCTATATTGGTAAGCGAACCTGATGAAAATGACGCCCCTCCGACATTAATAATAAATCCGAAATGGGTTAAGATCATAGAGCCTATATTTAATATTATAAATACCATCCCGGGATATAAGGAGATTGACATAAGCCCGCATTTTTTGATATTCTTTTCAATATTTTTCGGCATGCTCATAGGCGACGCAGGTTATGGCCTTGTGTATTTTATTGCAGGCCTTGCGATGCAAAAGAAATTCAGCAATTTAAAGGATAAATCCATATTCTTTTTAACCTATGTCTTGAGCAGTTTCGCTATCATCTGGGGCCTCATGACAGGCGTATTTTTCGGGCCGCATCCATGGTTGAAGCCCATGGCGCCATATTTTGCGGATAATACAAACGCGCAGGCATTTTGTTTTCTGATAGGCGCTACCCAGCTTACGATAGCGCATATCTGGAAAATTTTAAGAAAAATACCTTCCATTAAGGCGCTAAGCGATGTAGGCTGGATATGCATTTTATGGGCAGCGTATTTTATGGCAAAAACTCTTATATTGAATTTTGAGTTCCCTGGTTTCATGAAATGGATTTTTATAGGAGGCTCGGCGCTTGTAATATTATTTACGAGCCCTATGAAAAATGTTTTTGCAGGCATTGGCGCAGGCCTGGGAGATTTTTTATTAAAGCTCGTGAATAGTTTTGCGGATATAGTTTCTTATATAAGGTTATTCGCAGTAGGGCTTGCGGGGGTGGCAATAGCTGACGCGTTTAACCAAATAGCAGGCAGTATAGGGGTAGGCAGTATTTTAAACGTTTTATTGAGCGCGTTTGTGCTTTTCGCAGGTCATTCATTGAATCTTGTGATGGGAATACTTGCAATATTGGTCCATGGTGTAAGGCTGAATGTCCTTGAGTTTTCAGGCCATCTGGACATGGAATGGTCAGGCGTTAAATATTCGCCTTTTAAAACTAGTAAATAATGTAGGGGCAGCATATTATGCCGCCCAAACGTAAAAAAGGAGAATTTATGGAGCCAAATGCAGTAGTTCAGTTTAAGGATATAGGTATAGCAGGAGCAGCGCTTGCTTTATCAGCGATTGGATCCGGCGCAGGCGCAGGCGTGGCAGGCATGGCTGCTATAGGCGCGTGGAAAAAATGTTTTGCTCAGAATAAGCCAGCGCCATTTATATTTCTGGCATTCGTAGGGGCGCCTCTTACTCAAACTATTTACGGCATGATAGTTATGAACGCTTTATTAGAGGCGAGTAAAAAAGTGCAGAATCTTGGAATATTGAGCTCTTTGGGTATATTATCAGGCGCTGCAATAGGTTTTTCAGCGTGGTATCAAGGTTTGGCAGCTGCTTCAGCCAGCGATGCAATGGGCGAGACAGGCAAGGGTTTTGGGAATTACCTCATGGTGCTAGGTATCATAGAAACAGTCGCAATTTTCACAATGGTATTTACTTTGATGGATATCGGGAAGGTGCAATAGTGAATTTACATGGAGTTCCTTTGGCGAAATTGGCGGGGACGACGGGATTCGAACCCGCGACCTATTGATCGACAATCAATTATTCTATCCAGCTGAACTACGTCCCCCCAATGATTATTAATAAGTATATAGTCTTCAGAGCTAACTGTCAACTATGAAAAATTTGGTGGGCGGTACAGGGCTCGAACCTGTGAAACCTTCTGCGTGTAAAGCAGACGCTCTACCAGCTGAGCTAACCGCCCCTTAGAGTGTTTTACTAATATACACTACTCGCCTGTTTATTTCAAGCACTAAATTTTTCGAAAACTATCTTAATAGGGGGGTCTGATAATATGATTAAAAACCCAAACCGGATTTATCTTTTTCTGTAGATAATATAACTTCATGCAGCCTATTTACAAAGTTAATAGCGTAATCCAGTATTTTAAGGGCATCTTTTTGGGAGATTTCTTTTTCTGCTTTATAATGCGCTAATGTTCGTTTAGATTTTGCTGTCCACATTTTATTTATATATTGCTCTTCAAGATTTTTTGCTTCCGAGATATTTTTAATAAGGGTAGTTTCCAACAAATTTTGTTTATTAACAAATTGATATTCTAAGGCATTAATCAGGCTTTCGTGGGACCTTGCTCTTATCCCTATACAGCCCAGTAAAGCAGTAGCTATATGGAACATCGCATAATATCCTGCAACAATAACCCAGTCATATGCTGCATAATCATCTGGCATAGAAAGAGAATGTTTAGTCTCAATATTTTCCGAAATTTTATTTATTAGATTTGCTGTTAATAGATTATGCCTCGCCTTATTTATATAGTAGGGGACAAGGCTATGAAAATTTTTATCTTCGTAAATATCGCCATCTTTTAGATAGCCATCTATTTTTAATTTTAATAGGTCACTTTTCATTTTAAAGCCTCCATTGTTAATTCCCAGAATTTGTTAGAGCCAAAGAAGATAATTTTATCTCTAAGAATTTGTTTTCCTGTATTTTCGCCTGCCTCTCTCAGCATATTTATATACATTTTTGGTTCTGCTGTTATAGGGTTAATATCTCTTCCGTAGCGCATCCTTAAAGCGTTGCATTCGTTTTCTATTATCTCATCGTATTTGTCTTTTGACGGGGTAATAAAAAATAAATCTATATCGCTTTTTTCCCTTGCCGTACCTTTAACTGTGGAACCAAATAAGATAAGGCTAAATATGTTATGGTTTAATTTTTCTTTAACTGCTATACCAAGCTCATCCAGGGCATTAGACAATAGAGCCTGTTTTTTTGTAAAGGCTTCTTTGCCGGAAACAGAGAGAAGAGATAATATTTCGATAGCTTTCTGGCTTTTGAAATTAATAGAGCAGATGGTAGCTTTTCCTTTAATATCATACTTCAACACATTTTCTTTTATCAAGGATTGAATATAGTTATAGGTAGTGCCGTATGGTTTCAATAATAGCTTGGATATTTCATTTATGGTATAAACCCTGGTTGGATCGCTATAGAAAACCTGCATTATTTTAATATGCTCCATGATTTCCTCCTATCATTTATATGATAATATTATCACATAAATGATAATATGTCAAGGAAAGCCAAATTTTCATTCCTCATATATTAGACACATTCTGAGGCGATTTTCTTTCAAAAATCTTTATTTTTTATTTCGAGATCGCGGGTTCGACCCCCGTCGTCCCCGCCAGTACTTTTAGCTAACCTTGTTAGCTGTAATAAATTAGGCGTAATTCCTAGTAAAATATGGAATTACGCCTTTTCTATTATCTCCGCCATCTCCATTAATTTCATCAATTTTGTAAAATTCTACTATACATTCACTATACACTTACTATACAGGGAGGTATTATCATGAACTACCAATACCTCGAAAACGACTTTTTTGACCTTTGTAAAACCAGAGAAATCGGCCGGATCCCTATGCTTCTATACATCTACCTCCGTGGCCTCTATTGTCGGTTCCAGAAGCCTATTTTTTTCTGTTTTGATAAGCAAATCAAGGATCATCTATGTATATCCCAAAGCACTCTATCCAGAGCAAGAGACTATTTACAAAAACGAGGCGTTATTACCTTTAAGAGCGGCAAAGGCATTCATCCCACAGAATACACAATGCTCGGAACAGTCCTTTTACCTGTCATCAAAAAGACGACACCGTATCGTCACGCCCAAGCACAGAGGTATCGTCAAAATGACGACACCATATATACAAGTAAAGAAATATTAAAGAAGAAAGTAGGGATTATATTTCAAGGGATGAGTGACAAAGATAGAGAATTTTTGAAAACGAAAGGAATTTTGTAACGCCATCATTGCGGCGAAGCGAAGCGACCGAGGACGAAATGTCCGAGGAAGTGCCGAGCCCTCCGGGCGAGACCAATCTTATAAATTATGGACTTTAGATTAAGAACCCTATTATATCCAAAAACATACTTCTGGATAAATGTTTTACTGATAAAAGAAACCCAAAAAGCTATTTTAATCACGTTTGATGGTAAGAAAATATGGCTGCCAAAGGCGTGGATTGTAAGGATTAAGCATAACAGTCATTGCGAGGAGCGAAGCGAAGCAATCTCTATTAAAATATCCCAATACCATTGGGAGAAAAAGTTTTATTGAGGTTCAGCATTATTCTCGCCTTGATTGAGAGGGGAGAATCTTGAGTTGGTGGCGGTATTTGGCTATGGCGCGGCGGGAGATGGAGATACCATCTTGTTTGAGAAGATTGACAATTTTCTGGTCAGTCAAGGGGATTTCTTTATTTTCGCGATTCATTAACTCTTTTATCTTTGATTTGATTGCTTTGGACGAATAAAGCTCTCCATTTTCTTGTTTAACCCCAGAATTTAAAAAGTGCCGCAATTCAAAGATACCATCGGGAGTTTGCAGGTATTTATTATTGACAGTC
>JAUYCY010000011.1 GCA_030692055.1 Candidatus Omnitrophota bacterium
GTAATATTGAAGCCGCGTGTCTCCGTAGTTATAATCCAAGCTTAAATTATCGTATTCATATTCAGAAGGGCCTGTCCACGTATACTCCTCAGTATAAGCATTGAGTTTCACCGGTTCTCCGTATTTTTTCGTCAGCTCTTCTTTAAGTTTAGGGCCTACATCGGTATTATTCCATATTAAGTCAATACCGCAAAGCGCATGCCCGGTGAGGGTAAATAAAAATACTACCCGGCAGTCTATATTAAAAAGTTTATCTTTATAATATAAAACATTTCGTTCCTCCGTTATCTCCCTGCCCTCTTCTACTAACCTTTCCTTAACGGCTTTTTGCGGCATCCCCCATGTGTAATCTCTAAATTGATATGAAAAAGCAGCCGGCGTTATAATACTTAACAGAAACGAAAACGTAAACAATAAATAAATAGTTTTTTTAATCATTTTTCATCTACCTCCTTTTAAAGTATACGATGAAATATAATACTTCCTCTCTAAACAATAATCAACCCCTTTGGATCTGAAACAATACGCTTGGCCTTAGCGCTTGAAATCGCTCAACTTAAGCCACCAATCGCACATATTGTTTCTTTTAGCCAACGCCCAGAGTTTTTTTGCGCTTTTGGTTTTAAGAAAACGCGGCGCTTCTTTAGTAAACTTAATAGCTTCTCTAAAACCGTGCTCGTAATATTCCTTAGCCTGAATTAAACACTCTAATATATCGGCATCTCTGGCGATAATACTTTCTTTGGTGCCTTGAGCAAAATACTCTTTACGCATAGCCATTAGCTCTTTATTAATATTTTTGGGTAGGTAACGGACTTGCTCATGAAAAGCCTGCTCTTCGCCTTTTTCTATTTTAATATAGCGCTGTGCCATTTTATGTAAATCAGTAGTACGCGCCTCTTGTATATCGTTAAATATGGTCATCAGCAATATCTTATATGCTCCAACGCCTTCCATACAGGCTAATATATATCCTATAATAGCGCACCGAAAACTATGCTCAGCTACGCTTTCGGCGTCTTGGACGCCTACAACAGACCAGCCGGAACGCTGCACGCGTTTAAGCATCCCAGCTTCAACGACAAAGCTTAAAAGTTTTTCATAAGAATTTGGTTGCTTTTTCATATAAAACGAAAAGTGTAAGGCGAAAAATTGAAGTTTAACCGACCAATCTTTACGCAGTAAAGTTTTTTCTTATTGGTTCCAGCATTGCCTTAAGTAGAAAAAAGGCCTTTTCGTAACCTAAAAAATAAGCAGGAAAGAAAACATTCTGCAAGAAAGCGCTGAATCCAAATGTGTCCTTCGGACACTAATGCTTTTGCAAAAGATGGATTTAAAGTTTTTAGCTTTAGTTTTGCTTTTTTTCATCTTGCACTCTCCGCTATTTTCTCTGCTTATCTATCTCGTAGCAAAAAATTGTGCAGGCAGCAGTGACGTTAAAGCTAAGCCTTACACCTTTCATCGGTATCTGCGCTTTTATGTCAAGGTGCTTATCTACTCCGTAGCGCACGCCCTCGCCTTCCGAGCCTAATACCAACGCCAACGGAAAAGGCATAGAAACTTCGCTTAATTTTTGCGCATCAGCGCTTGTAACCGCGCCCATAATCCAATAGCCGCTTTTTTTCGCCGCGATTATGCTATTTGAAAGATTGGACACCATTGAAACGGAAATATAGTTTTCCCCTCCTTGCGCTATGTGTAATACCGTTTCAGTAACTCCACATGCCTTATGCTTAGGAATAATAATAGTGAACCCCCCGAAACAAGCCGCAGTCCTGATTATGGCTCCTAAATTTTGCGGGTCATATATTCTATCTAAAAATATTGGGGTTAAGCGCTTATCTTTATCCAGTAAATCTTCAAAAAAAGTATAATTAAAAGCGCAAACCTCGGCTACTATGCCTTGAAGGTTATCGCCGTATTTAATTTTAGACAATTTAGCAACAGGCAGGCGCAATAGCGGGATGTTATTTTTTTTGATTAATTTTTCTATATACGGGTTATTAAAATTATCCTGTAAAAGTATGCGTTTTATAGTCTGGGGGTTAGTTTTCAGCCTTTCGGCGACAGAATTTTTACCATATAACAGCATTTTATATTTTATCCGTACTTAATTTTCATAATTAGGATTAAAAATGCAATAACCATAGTCACGGCGTTTGCTAAAATCACAGGCAATTCTTTTATTAATATTCCGTAAATCAGCCACAACAATACCCCCAAAAAAAATAAAGAAAAGGTAAGTAAAGATAAATCTTTGGTATGTTTTGTCCGCCAAATCCTTATAAGCTGAGGGACAAAAGAAACGGTAGTAAGCATAGCAGCAATTATCCCGATGATAAAAATTTTCATATCCTAGTTAGAACCCAATCTTTGCCTGCGCTCTGCGCGAGCAAAGAGCGCCGCAGGCGCATTCATTGGGTCCACCATTGAATTTGATTGAGAGTATAAGCATTTCGCAGTAGAGAAAACATTTTATTTCGTAAAAAGCTTTGTAACTTTTTCTTACCTTGCGAATGCATGATAACCTGTTATCTCATAAAACATTATCGATTACTATAACAGCCTAATGCACAATCTCGGTAGAAAGATGCCGATGGTAATAATGGCGCTGTTGCATAATGCACCAGCGCCTGATTACAATGATTACTAAAAGATTCCAACGATTGAAAGCATTAACAATCTTAATCACTGTAATCAAGTTTTAATCGCTGAAATCAAGGCTGGGACATAATTCCCAGCTGATTATTATATATTTTCTTAGATGTCTTAAGCTACAATTGATTTAATATCTCTTAAGCCGCTGCCATTAGAATTATTGTAATATAGAGCTGATAGATATGCCAG
>JAUYCY010000058.1 GCA_030692055.1 Candidatus Omnitrophota bacterium
TGGTACCGTTGGCGAGAAAGCTAATTGGACTACTGTTGAAGAATATGTTCAAAAACAAGGCAGGCCCAAAGAAGACCTTAGACAATTGAGATTGTTTTGAGTCAAGATACCCTGCGGCTTGCCGCAGGGAGGTTCATTAATTGGAATTTGATTATTGCCGCCTTTGGCGAGCCTCGCCTTCGGCGGGGTCATTGTTTGGTTATTGCCCGTCAATTTGCTGCAGGCAAATTGACGAGGTCTCGTCAAATCTGAAGAATTTGACGGATTTCTTGGAGCTTGATTATTGCGCCCGCGCTATACTTTTTTAATAATCTGTGCTAATCCGTGATATAATAAATACAAATGGATGATTTAAAAGAAAAAACAGTAATCATAACCGGTGGTTCAAGAGGGATAGGCAGAGCTTGTTGTTTAGCTTTTGCCAAGGCCGGCGCAAACATAGTTTTTACTTACAATAAGAGCAAAAAAGAGGCAGAAGAACTTACCGGTGAAATAAATAAATTGGGAGTTAATTGCTTAAGCATACAAACAGATGTGCGTGATTATAATCAATGCAGGTCGGTTGTAGAAAAAGCCTTAGAGCGGTTTAAGGAGCTTGATATACTGGTTAATAACGCCGGTATCACTAAAGACAAGGCGTTATTGATGATGACCTTAGATGATTGGAAAGATGTGGTTGAGACTAACTTAGGCGGCACTTTCAATATGACCAGAGCCGCGATAACCACGCTTTTAAAACAAAAAAAAGGCTGTATAATAAATATGAGTTCAGTAAGCGGAATTGTGGGGTTAGCGCGGCAGACAAATTACAGCGCTTCCAAAGCAGGTATCATAGGTTTTTCTAAGGCATTAGCAAAAGAGGTAGCCGCATATAATATAAGGGTCAATGCGGTTTGCCCGGGCTTTATCAATACAGAAATAGTAGCTTCTTTACACGAAAACATAAAAAAGGAAATTTTAAATACTATTCCGGTGAAAAGGCTGGGCGAAGTAGATGAAGTTGCCAATCTTTGCGTGTTTCTTGCATCTGATAAGGCAAACTATATAACAGGGGAAGTAATAAAGATAGATGGGGGGCTGGCGATATAGAAGTGAAAAGTGAAGAGCGAAAAGTGGAACAATTGAAGAATAGAGATAATGGACTCCAAGACTAGATAATATAAATTTTCGCTAAAGATAATAGAGCTCATTGATAAATTACCTAACGATATGTCAACCCAGATTATTGCAAAACAATTATTAAGAACTGCAACGTCTGTAGGAGCTAATATAGTTGAAGCACAGGCGAGCCCTTCAAGAAAAGATTTTACAAACTTTTTCCATTACTCTTTAAAATCCGCCAATGAGACAAAATATTGGCTTTGTTTGTTAAAAGACGCAAATAAGGGGAATGTTGAAATAATTGATAAATTAATTAAAGAAATAGAGGAGCTTGCAAGAATATTAGGTTCTAGTATATTGACGTTAAGAGGTAAAAAACTTTAAGTTTTAAGTTGTAGTTTTTAGTTTTTCGCTTTACGCTATAAGTTTTAATAAACCATTTTAAAAGATAGGAGGAGATATGTCGGACACAGCAAGCATGGGAGATTTCAAAACTGAGATCAAAAAGTTAGTTGCAGAAATCGCCGAGAGGCCGGTTGAAGAGATAAGGGATGATGCGAAGTTTGCCGAGGATTTAGGTATTGACAGTATGATGGCATTAGAGATTATCGCGAGTATTGAGAAAAAATATAAGGTGGTAATTCCGGAAGCAGAAATACCTAATATCCGCTCCTTACAGAATGTTTTTGATTTAGTCGAGAAGCTGTTTAAGAAATAGCATGGCAGATGTTTGGGATATTAAAAAAATCCAAGAAGTTCTTCCGCAAAAGTACCCTTTTCTTTTCATCGACAGGGTTTTAGAGATAAATGAAAAAGAAGGAAGGGTAACCTGCCTTAAGAATGTAACTGCAAACGATTATTTTTTTGAAGGCCACTTTCCAGGAAATCCTATCGTGCCCGGCGTAATCATCATTGAAGCTATGGCACAGGCAAGCATTGTTGGCTATGCTGTCCTAAAGCCGGAAATTGCTGCTAAAAAGCCCGCATATTTTTTAGGCAAGGTTGAGGCTAAATTTTCAAAACCCGTCACAGTAGGAGATCAACTTATCTTAGAAGTCCAAAAAGAAAAAATTTTGAATAACGCCGGTATAGTAAAAGTGTTCGCTAAAGTTAGCGGTGAAGTGGTTGCAGAGGCAAGAATAGTATTTGGTATTATACTTAACACAGATAGCCACAGATGAATGTTGCAGATGAGCGCAGATAATGGGTTATATAAAGATTTGACCTATAAAATTATAGGATTATTATATTCAATTCATAATGAATTAGGTTATGTTCACAAAGAAAATATATACCATAACGCAATTTCTATAGAGCTCAAAGAAAGAAATATTAACTTTGAGGAAGAAAAATCCTTACCCGTTAAATATAAAAACAAAACAATAGGCGTATACAAACCAGATTTTATTATAGAGGGTAAAGTAATTTTAGAAATAAAATCAGTTCCTGTCATAACGAAGGAAATGATGGATCAAGTTTATTATTATATTAAAGGAACAAAATATAAATTAGTGCTTTTAGCAAATTTTGGCACTAAGAGATTAACTATAAAAAGAAGAATCTATAGTTAATCATCTGTGCCTATCTGTGGTGTTTATCTGTGCTTATCTGTGTAGAATATGAATAAAAAAGTAGTAGTCACAGGCATAGGGGTGGTTACTTCAATAGGAATTGGAAGAGAAGATTTCTGGAAAAATTTGACTGCCGGTAAATCCGGAATAAGTAAAGTTACTTTATTTGATACTTCCAAATTTAAGCGCAGCAATGCCGGCGAAATAAAAAATTTTACCCCCTCTGACTTTATCCCTAAAAATATCGTGCAATTTTTAGGCAGAGCTTCCCAGTTTGCCATTGCTTCTACAAAACTTGCCTTAGAAGATGCCCAGCTTAATCTGGCAAATGTCCGCGAATGCAATCCGGCAGTCATTATCGGAACTACTATGGCCGAATCAAGCGTAATAGACTTTTCCGGAGAAATGTTTATAAGAGATAGGTGGGAAGAAATTAGCGCGCAGCTTTTAATGAGTACTTTTTCTCCTTCTATCGCGCGTAATATCGGATGTTTCTTTGGGTTTAAAGGCACTAACTTATTAATTCCTAATGCTTGCGCAGCGGCTAACTATGCCGTAGGCTATGGCTATGATTTGATACAAAAAGGAGAAATTGATATCGCTATTGTTGGCGGAGCAGAAGCTTTATCACGAGTAGCATTTCAGGGTTTTCAGCGGCTATACGCTATGGCGCCCCAAGTTTGTGCGCCGTTTGATAAAAACCGCCAAGGAATGCTTTTGGGTGAGGGGGCCGGTATACTAATTCTAGAGTCGTTAGAAAGAGCAAAAGAAAGAAATGCGCCTATTTATGCCCAAGTGGACGGCTACGGCCTTTCCTGCGACGCTTTTAACATGACTATTCCTAATAGAGTCGGTATAAGAAAGGCAATGCAAAAGGCTATTCAAAACAGTCAAACTTCGATTGATGAAATAGGTTATATTAGCGCGCACGGCACCGGCACTATCCAAAACGACAAAGAAGAATCAGGCGCGATAAAAGAACTGTTTGGTGAAAAAAGAGTAGCAGTGAGTTCGATAAAATCAATGCTCGGCCACACTATGGGCGCGGCAAGCGCTTTAGAAGCAATAGCGTGTTGTTTGGCGCTAAAAGAAGAGATGGCGCCCCCCACAATAAATTTTAAAACAGCGGACCCTGATTGCGATATTGACTGCGTTTCTAATCAAGCGCGTAAATTAAGTTTTAAGAAAGCTTTGAATAACGGCTTTGCTTTTGGCGGAAATAACTGCTGTGTTGTTTTTTCTGAACACAGATAAGCACAGATAAAGACCACAGATTAACACAGAAAAGAAAATTAGGCGCCGGTTTATTCTCTCTCGGCGAATACCCCGTGGCTTGCCACGGGGATGAAGCCGAAATCGTAAACGTAGTTGACCTCATTCCAAGGCAATGAATGAACCAGTGATAATATTAGTATAGAGCATACTCCGCGGCAAGCCGCGGAGACTGGTTGATTGAAAAAGACATGCGTTTATAACTTAACTATACAAAATGAGCGTCGCTCAAAATGTATAGTTAAGGAGCGGCAAAGAGTTGAACTCAGTCCCACCGCGTAGTCCAACAGGACACCCTGCTGGGTAGGTGGGCGTGGTAACTTCAAAAAAAAGCAATGCTTTTTTTTGAAGTTAGAAGTAGGAGCTATGTCTCAGAAGAGGACAGTATTTATAACGGGCGTGACGGGGTTATTGGGATCGTATTTGGCTAAAATATTTTTAGAAAACGGACATAACCAAATCCCGCCTCAATTCCATCTCGTAGGTGGGCGCGGTAATTTCAAAAAAAAGCATTGCTTCTTTTTGAAATTAGAAGCGTAAAGTCGGGAGGTAATAATGCCAGAGAAAAGAGTAGTAATAACGGGAATAGGGCCTTTGACTTCTATAGGTATAGGTAAGGATGCATTGTGGAAATCGCTTGTGGAAGGGAAAACTAACGTAAAGTTGGAAGAGTGGAAGGTTGACGGTGACGTGTGGGAGAAGTTTTACATACACAAAATAGATGATTTTAATATCAATAGTTTCGGCATAGATAAAAGTAAGTTAGAGCAAATTAAGGAATGGAAACAGGGCGAGGAGATAATGGATTTATATTATCTTTTGGCAGCAGCCAAATTAGCCATAGACGATAGTAAACTTGAATATAATCCTGGAGATAATAATATTGGCTGTGTGGTTGCGCATGAAAATGCCGGATTAGAACAATATTTTTCCAAAATTGTTGATATATCTTTCAAGATTCTTAAAAAAGAATCTAATTGTGCTATCAAGAAACAATTTGCTGAAAAACTTCATTATGATTCGATTAGAAGTGCGTACGATATGCAAACTTTTATGGTTCTATTCCATATTCTTAAAACATTTAACATCCATGGCTACTCATTATTTGTAAATAATGCCTGTTCATCAGGTCTTTATGCGTTAGAGACTGCAAGTCAAATTATCAAATCAGGTAGATGCCCGGCGGTATTAACTGTTGCGGGAGATTATCCACGAATAAATAAATATCTTTGGTTTAAAGATTTGGATATGTACGCTAAGGATGGGAAAATAAGGCCGTTCACTAAAGGCGCAAAAGGTTTTGTTTTTGGAGACGGAGCAGTAGGTTTTGTGTTAGAGGATTTTGAGCACGCCAAAAAAAGAGGAGCAAAAATATACGCAGAGTATTTAGGCGGAGGGTTTTCGCAAGAAGGATGGAAAATTACAATACCATACGTAGGAAGTAACTATTACCAGAAAGCCATAAAAGAAGCTATAGAGTTTAGCAATGTTAACAAAGATGATATTGACTTATTGGTCGCACACGGGACAGGCAATTCCATTATTGATAGATACGAAGCTAAAGCAATAACAGATATTTTTGGGTCAAATCCTAAGAAGCCCTTGATTACTACATTTAAGCCTTATATCGGGCATAATCTGGGTGGAAGTGCTTTATTAGAAACAGCGTTGCTTTTACTTTGCTTGGAAAATAATTTGGTATTACCCGTTCTAAATACCAATGAAGTTGATCCAAGAATGAAAATAGATATAGTGAAAGAAAAAATAAAAATTAATTTAAAATTTGCGCTTAAGATATCTTGCGCTTTCGCTGGTTATAATGCAGCAGCAATATTTAAAAAGATATAAAATATGAGTTTAAATTTATTTTCTTTTGCAGGATTAGTTTTGAGCTCAACCTGTTTTATATTAATGAGCATTATCCTTTTGTATGGGAAAAAATATATACATTACATATGGGCTTTATTCAATATTGCTGTAGGCATATGGGGTGTAGGAGCATTTTTAGTAGGACAAGCTTCTAGCGAACCCTCCGCACTTCTAAGATGGAAGATTGCCCATATCGGCATTATTTTTATTCCTATTTTTGTATTTCATTTATCGTATATCTTATGTGAAATCCGCAAGAAATATTTACTTATTATTATTTACGCACAAGGCATAATATTTTTAATATTAAACTTTATAAATCATTTTTTCATTTCCGGCGTACGTCTTGTATTCTCATCGTTCTATTATTTAGTGCCGGGTATTTTTTATTACCCATTTTTTTCAATTTGGGTAATTTTAGTTTTGTACGCTCATTATGAATTATTTTTAGCTTATCGCAAATCCAAAGGTTTGCTTCGTAGCCAAATATTATACCTTTTCTGCGGGACTATTTTAGGATTTTTAGGAGGAATAACTAATTTTTTTCCAGTCTTCAAAATAGATATCTACCCCATCGGCAATTTTACTATACCTTTATACTGTCTTATAGTTACTTACGCCATTCTCAGGTACCGTCTCATGGATATCCGCGTCTTTATTTCCCGTGCCGTTGCGTTTTTGATAAGTTATTCTTTATTACTAATAGTCCCGTTTTTCTTCGCTTACCGGATGTATCCGGTGCTGCAGCCATATTTAGGTATAAATTGGTGGCTTGCACCGGTAGGTTTACTGATATTTTTTGCTACAATCGCTCCTATAGCTTATGACCAGATACGTAGAGGTATGGAAGAAAGGCTGCTTGCTGCGCAGAAACGATACCAGAAATTGCTCTTGCAAGCTGCAAGCGGAATGGTGCGAGAGCATAGTTTAGGGCATTTATCAAAGCTGATCGTCCACATTGTTAAACGAGCCGTAAAGATTGATTTCGTCGCAATGTTTCTCGAAAATAGAGAACAAAAAGTCTATCAATTAAAAGCGATAAGGGATTCCGGAAGTTCTTCTTATAACATAACGTTTCTCGCCGAGCACCCTTTTATTGACTATTTGAAAGCAAATAATGACCCGGTTCTTTATGAAGAATTGCCTTTCCAGTTGCGTAATTCTTTAAATCTGCCGTTGCAGATAAGTTTGATTATTCCTTCGGCTATTGAGGGTAATCTTTTGGGGTTTCTTGTTTTAGGGGAGAAGCTAAACCGCGAACCGTATTCGGAAGACGATATCAATGTATTTAAGATACTTTCACATCAGGCAGCAATGGCAATTGAAAACTGTTTGTTTTTTGAAGAGTTTAAGAGTGTTCAGCAAAAGATATTTACTGCTGAGAAATTGGCTTCTATCGGCGGCATGGCTGACGGCGTGGCACATCAGATAAAGAACAGGCTTAATCATTTTTCTATTGCCACAGGAGAAATGCAATGCGAAATAAATGATTTTATCGAAAAGCACCCCCAGGTTATGGAGCAAAACCCGGACCTTAAGAAAAGTTTTGAATATATTTTAAGTATTGCTAGCTCTATGATTGATAATGTTAAAAGAACTGATGGGGTAGTGAAGGGAATACTCGGATATGCTCGCGTAGAGGAGAAAGAAACTTTCTTTTCAGAGTTTCCTTTAAACGAAATTCTCGCAATGTCTTTGGATTTAATTAAAATAAAGCATGAGGTTGCAGAAATTCCCTTAGAATGTGAGATTGGTTCTGATGATACTCTGTATGGGGTGAAAGCGCAGATTATGGAATGTATATTTAACCTTTTAGATAATCACTACGAAGCAGTTATGGAAAAAAGAAATAAATTAGGCGATGAGGAAAAGCTTCAATTTACCCCATCCCTTAAATTGAAATTAATACAAAAACCTCATTCTTGCCGCATCGAGGTTTCTGATAACGGTATTGGCATAAAAGACGAAGATAAACTCAAAATATTCGCCCCATTTTTCACCACCAAATCTTCCTATAAATCCGGAAGCGGTATTGGTATATATGTAGTCAAAAGAATCGTTGAGGAAAACCATAAGGGAAAAATCTGGTTTGAATCTACGTATATGCAGGGAACGAAGTTTATTATGGAAATTCCAAAGAAATAGCTGCGAGCTACAAGCTGCAGGCTTCATATCATAGAATTCAAGCGTAGCGCTAATCGAAATTTATTGAAACTTATAGAAATTAATTAAAATTTATTGCATGAAAGATTTTATCCCTTTAAAAGATTTAGAAGTTTATAAATTAGCAAGGAAGTTATCTGTAATTGCTTGGAACGTATATGAAGTTTTAGATTGGCACGATAAAAAGATTATGGGTGATCAATTTGTAGAATCTACAGATTCTGTTGGTGTGAATATCGCGGAAGGATATAGGCGGTATCATTATTTAGATAGAATTAAGTTTTATTATAATAGCCGCGCTTCGCTAAGTGAATCTTGCGATCATTGGTTAGAACTATTCCATGAAAGAAATAAGATAGATAAAGTTAAATTCGATACTTTTAAATCACTAGTAGATAAATTGTCAATTAAATTGAACAATTTTATCACTTCAACTTACAGATTAAAAAGTAATAAACAAAACCATTCCGATCATCGATAAATTTCGTGAAACAAATTTATACTAATTTCAATAAATTTCAAATACAAAAAATATTAATTTTCAATCCCTTCGGTATCGGCGACGTTTTATTTACTACCCCCCTCATACGAAATCTTAAAGAAAGCTTAAAAAACGTTTCTATTTCTTATCTTTGTAATCGCCGGGTTTACCCATTACTAAAAAGCAACAT
This sequence comes from Candidatus Omnitrophota bacterium, assembly GCA_030692055.1. The sequence continues at coordinate 8,648 of JAUYCY010000058.1, forward strand.
ATTTTTAGATAACGTCCTTGTGTTTGAAAAGGATGAGTGGAGAGATTTGGCGCGTAAATCAAAGTTAAAATTTACTAAAGAAATATTTTCATTCTTTAAACGTATCCGTAATGAAAATTTTGATGTTGTTTTTGATCTCTCTTTAAATTCCCAGTATGGTTTTTTCTTAAAAATGGCGGCAATACCCCAGCGTATAGGCTTTAATTTTAAAAATAGAGGAAGATTTTTAACGCATAAAATAAATATACCTAACGGCTATAGCGAGCAGCACGTTGCGCGCTACCATTTAAGCTTGCTTAAATTTTTAGATATAATGCCAAAAGAAAATAATTTTGACTTATTTGTTTCAGAAGAAAATTTAGTGCGCACGAATGAGACTTTAAAGCATGCAGAACTACGGCAGGACAGCTTATTAGTTGGAGTCTGTCCGGGTTCCGGAGATAGCTGGCAGGCAACCGCATATTATAAACGCTGGCCACCAGAATACTTTTTAAAGTTATGCACTAATCTGCAAAAAGAATTAGGCGCGCAAATTATACTATTTGGCTCACCGGTAGAAGCTGAGCTTTGCGATTATATCTACGCTAACCTGAAGGAAAAAACAATAAATTTATGCGCCAAAATAAGCTTGGAAGAGTTTTGCGGCCTAATTTCATCATGTAAACTCGTTGTTACTAATGACGGCGGGCCTTTTCATATTGCTCAAGCTTTAGGTAAAAAAGCAATAGTTTTCTATGGCCCGGTAGACGAAAAGGTTTACGGCCCATACCCTAGTTCTACAAATTCGCTTGTTTTTACGGCAAAAGTTGACTGCAGGCCATGCTATAAGGCATTTAAGTTTACAGGCTGTTCTTTTGATAAAAAGTGTTTACGCAAAATTAGCGTTGAAGAAGCATTTTTAGCCGCAAGAAACCTTCTTTATCCCGCTAGAGAAAACCACCGATTTTAATCGGTGGTGTACTGATTCTCAAACTGACGGTGGTTTAATACCACCGTCAGCGCAAACCGTTAGAGGACGAAGTTCTCTAACGGGATTTATTGAATTATTGCTTAAATATTTTTTCTTTACAAGAGTATCCGGCGGCTGTATAATTTAAAAATTGTGGTGTGTGATATCGAGACGCTGTTGCATAATGCATCAGCGTCTGATTACAATGATTACTAAAAGATTCCAACGATTGAAAACATTAACAATTTTAATCACTGTAATCAAGTTTTAATCGCTGTAATCAGGGACTGTTGCGTTTCGCAACAGTCCCATTGAATATCGCACGCGGATTAGTTAATATTTAACCAAAATTTAACCGAGATTGTGCATTGGGTTGCTTTTGTAATCGTAAAGTTATTATTGTGCAACAAGTTTTACACATTGCCTGCGTAAGAAAAGGTTACAAAGCTTTTTATGGTAGAGAGTAGCTTTTGCTAATGCGAAATGCTTATTCTTGTGCGAAACCAGTGGTTGTATGCAATCTGCCGAAGGCAGAAGCCTCAAGGGCTTTTATTGCATCCAACACTGCCTTTGTATTAGCGAATTAGCCTCTATTTGCAGATGATGTTTTCAAACTAAGATAAACGCACGCATAGAGAAAGTTGAACCCATAATTTGTCCTTCGGACACTTTTGCTAACGCAAAAGATGGGTTTAAGGAAGGTTAAAAATGCAAATACTAAAATTAGGAATACCCAAGGGAAGTTTGCAAGAAAAAACTTTAGAAATCTTTAAAAACGGCGGGTTCAATATTTCCGTAAGCTCGCGCTCGTATTTTCCTTCTATAGACGACCCCGAAATCAAAGTTACGATGCTGCGCGCGCAGGAAATGTCTCGCTATGTTGAAGAAGGCGTTTTAGACTGCGGTATTACCGGCGAGGATTGGATTTTAGAAAATAATTCAGATGTTTTGCGGGTTGAGGAACTAATGTATGCAAAAAAGACATTGACGCCGGTGCGTTGGGTTGTGGCAGTAAGAGAAGATTCCAAAATAAAGAAACTGAAAGATTTGGAAGGTAAAAGAGTCGCTACAGAGTTAGTTAGCTATACCAATAAATTTTTTAAAGATAAAAAAGTAAACCTAGAAGTAGAATTCAGTTGGGGGGCAACCGAGGTTAAAGTAAAAAGCGGCCTTGTGGATGCGATAGTCGAACTTACCGAAACAGGCGAAAGTTTACGCGCCAACGGCTTAATCGAAATAGGCACTGTTTGTGTATCTACTACGAAATTTATTGCGAATAAAGTTGCCTATAAAGACGCATGGAAGAAGAAAAAAATGCAACAAATATTACTTCTTTTGAAAGGAGCTTTAGAGGCAAGGGATAAAGTTGGCTTAAAGCTGAACGTAAAAAAAGAAAATCTTGATAAAGTGCTAGCGCTTTTACCTGCTTTAAAGAAACCGACAATTTCCACACTCACCTTAAAAGACTGGCATGCGTTAGAAGTGATTATTGAGGAGAAGGAAGTGAGGAGATTGTTACCGCTTCTTAAAGAAAGAGGCGCAGAGGGAATTATAGAGTACCCTTTAAATAAATTGATTTATTAAAGGAGAGAGTAGTAAGAGAAATACAATTAAATCCGAAGCACGAAGTTCGAAATAATAGTAATGAAATCACCAATAACCAAGATACAAGCTCCAAACAAATTCCAATATACAATACCCAATAACCAAACGGGTAGGTTTGATTATTGGAATTTGTTTATTGGTCATTATTTGGTTATTGTCTCTTGGAGCTTGGTTATTTAAAATATTGTTTCGTGCTTCGATATTCGGATTTCGGATTTTAAAAATCTCTCTACTTTCTATTTTGTGGAGGTTGTATGCCTTGCGGAAGGAAAAGGAAGCTAAGAAAAGTAAAAAGACACTGGTTTAAGAAAAGAAGAAAACAACAGAGGCATAAGTCCAGGTAATTGAGTAGTCGGAGATTTTTTCTGTAATGCCGACTACTCATCCTGAAGCCCGAAGGGCTGAAGGACATTATTAATGAACTTTTTTTGGGCGTTTATAATTTTCTGCCTAAGCTGTACGGGTTCTTTTGTCTTTGCGCAAAATCAAAAATCCGATAAAGACCTTTACACTAGTTACCTAAAAGGTTTTTTTAGTGCCGAAGATGGTAATTTTCGAGCAGCTTTGGAAGAATTAGAAAAAGTAAAAAAAGCCGACCCAAAATCTATATATATACGCTTAAAAATCGCCAGCCTTTTAATCCGTTTAGGAGAATTAGATAAGGCAGAAAAAGAACTAAAGGAGGCAAAAACACTCGACACGGAGAGTTTCGACGCGTCTTTAGCTTTAGTTTTTCTTTATTCGTATGCACAAAAAGACAGCGAGTTAGAAAAAGAATACGAGGATTTTTTAAAGAGAGCGCATAAGGTAAAACCGGACGACATAAAAATTTCGCAGTATCTCGCGCAATTTTATTTTTATAAAAAGCAGCCGCAGGAAGCACTAAAGATTTACGAGGCAATTCTAAAGAAAAATCCCAACGACGTCGAAGGAGTCTTTTGGCTGGGTTATATCTACGATGAACTGGGCAAGCGTGAAGATGCGGTTAAGATGTGGAGGAAAGCTTTAGAAATTGATCCTAGCCATGGGCTAAGCCTGAATTCTCTAGGTTATGTTTATGCCCAGGAAGGTAAGAATCTAGAGGAAGCAGAAAAGATGATTCTGAAAGCTTTGGAGAAAGAGCCGGAAAACGGCGCTTATTTGGATAGCCTTGGATGGGTTTATTTTAAGAAAAAAAATTATAAAAAAGCAGAAGAATATCTGAAAAAAGCTATCAACTGCCAAGATGACCCGGTTATTTATGAACATTTAGGCGACCTTTACGCAGAGCTAGATGATAGTAAAGCGGCACTAAATTATTATACGGTAGGATTAAGTAAGTTTCCTGACAATAAAGTATTGAAGAATAAACTCGAGCGGTATGGAAAAGAAAATAAAACTTCTAAAAACTGAAGCAAACGAAATTAGAAAGCTTATTATTGATATGTTAGCAAGAGCCGGTAGCGGCCATCCCGGAGGCTCTCTTTCCTCGGCTGACATCATCGCTTGCCTTTATTTCGAAGTAATGCGGCATAACTCTAAAGACCCTCATTGGCCGGACAGAGATAGATTTCATCTTTCTAAAGGGCATTGCTGCCCTGCTTTGTATGCGGTTTTAAGCATGTGCGGATATTTTCCTAAAGAAGAGTTGTGGAAGCTGAGACGGCTGGGCGCGGTTTTACAGGGACATCCTGACAGGGGAACGCCCGGCATAGAAGTTGCAAGCGGTTCACTGGGGCAAGGGCTATCTGTTGCCTTAGGCATGGCATTAGCCGCAAGAATTGATAAAAAAGACTATAGAGTATATTGCCTTATGGGAGACGGAGAAATACAGGAAGGAAATATTTGGGAAGCCGCAATGGCCGCAGCACACTACAAGGTAGATAATCTTTGCGGTATTATTGACTACAATCATTTTCAGATAGATGGCCGAATAGAAGAAATAATGAACTTAGAACCACTCGTAAACAAATGGGAGGCTTTTGGTTGGCACGCGATACAGTGCGACGGGCATAATTTTTATGAATTGTTAGCCGCGTTTGAAAAAGCAAAAGCAGTAAAACTTAAGCCTACAGTAATTATAGCCCATACGGTAAAAGGTAAAGGTGTTTCTTTTATGGAGCATGTGGTTGATTTTCACGGCCGCGCGCCTAATGAAAAAGAAAGAGAAATCGCTTTAAGGGAACTGGAAGAAATAGAAAAAATTGAAGAAACAAGAGAAGACTAAAAAGCTCTCAGTTTTCAGCTTTCAGCTGAATTATTCAAAGACTGAAGATTGACGGCTGACAGCTAATATTTATAGGGAAACAATGGAACAACTATACCAGCGAGATATTTACGGTAAAACTTTGGTAGAACTTGGTAAAAAGGATAACCGAGTTGTGGTGGCGGATGCGGATTTATCCGGTTCTACAAGAACCGTGCTTTTTGCGAAAGAATTTCCGCAGCGTTTCTTTAACTTTGGAGTAGCAGAACAAAATATGATGGCAACATCCGCAGGGTTGGCAGCTTGCGGTAAAATTGTTTTTGCTTCTACTTTTGCAATGTTTGCTACTGCCCGCGCCCTTGGGCAGGTGAGAAATACGATTTGTTATAATAATTTTAACGTTAAAATTGTCGCAACCCATAGTGGCATTACCGTGGGTGAAGACGGTGCATCTCATCAGGCATTAGAGGATATAAATTTTTTAAGAGCTATTCCTAATATGAGAATAATTGTTCCTTGCGATGGCCCGGAGACGAGGTCTGCAATTTTGGCTGCTTATGAAAATGAAGGGCCATTTTACGTGCGTTTAGGTAGGTCAAGGGTAGCTACCATAGAGAATAAAAAAGATTTTGTTCTGGGCAAAGGTTATGTTATTCAGGAAGGAAAAGATTTAGCGATAGTTGCTTGCGGTATTATGGCCAACGAAGCGCTAATTGCGGCTAAATCACTCAAGGAAAAAGGAATTTCCTGTTGTGTTGCCAATATCCATACAATAAAACCTATCGATGAAGAGTTAATTATAAGTTTGGCTAAAAAATATAAAAAGATTCTTGTCTGCGAGGAACATCAGGTCACCGGCGGTTTATATTCGGCAGTATGCGAGGTTTTATCTCATTGTTATCCGGTCAAGCTAGAGCGCATAGGGGTGGAAAATAGGTTTGGCCAGTCAGGACTTCCGAGTGAATTAATGGATTACTATGGTCTCTCAGCTAGTTGTATCGCTAAAAAAGCAGAGCAGTTTATACGGCAGCAAGATTAAGATACTTAGTCCTGCCAAAATAAACCTTTACCTCAATATTTTAGGAAAATATCCTTCGGGTTTCCACAAAATAGAAAGCATAGTTGAACGAGTTTCCCTTTCCGACGCGATTACCATTACAGTATCCAGGCAAAACCGCACAAGAATTTTTTGCAATAATACGGATTTGGAAGGAGAGCATAATCTTTGCTTTAAGGCCGCAGAGTTGATAAAAGAAAAATTAAAGCTTGCCGCTAATTTCGATATATCCCTCAAAAAAAACATTCCAGTTGGTTCAGGGCTCGGTGGAGGTTCTTCTAACGCCGCATCTACGCTTTTGGGAATAAATGCTTTACTGGAATTAGGTTTAAGCCAAAAGAAATTGTATGAGTTTGGTAGTGAGTTGGGAAGCGATGTAAACTTTTTCCTTTCCGAGGCTCAATTTGCCCTGATTTCCGGCAGAGGAGAAAAAGTTATTCCTTTAGAGGGCAAAACCTTACGGCATATAATTGTTTGGCCGAGAGTGCATCTAGCCACAAAAATGGTATACGAGCATTCGAAAGCAAAATTGACAAAGGTTCTGAACAATGTTAAGATGATAAAATACGCTTTAAAAAAAGGAGATATTTCTCTCCTAAAAAGCAATATATTCAATGCTTTAGAGAAAAGCGCTCTTTCTTTATGCCGCGAGCTTCGCTTGGCAAAAGAAAATTTTGATAAGAGAGGTGTTTTTTCCAAAGTAACAGGTAGCGGCAGTGCCTTCTACCTCGTTTTAGATGGTATAACACCTTATAATATAAATGGGTTCTTACTTGGAGATTGGGGCGTCTACGAGGTTAACACATTCTAAAGGGAGGTCAAATGAGACTTGCGATTTTTCAAGCGGCTGACGCGCAGAAAAATCGCGTAGCCGAATTCGACCCCCCACCACTTTTTGTAGATGGTGGGGATAATAAAGACTTAGGTATGTTACAAAGATATACCTCTCATCCAATTTTAGCTTCGTTTTCAAAAAGTGGTGGGGGGTTTAATTCACAGACGGCATTGACATCAAAGATAACAATGCCTACAACTTACGTTTGCTCATTACATTCGCTCCGTAAGTTGTCTGTTTATTAAAGGAGGTTAACTCTATGGAGATCACAGAGGTCAGAATTTCGCTTCGGGAAAACGAGGGCAAACGACTTAAAGCGTATGCGACTGTTACTTTTGATAACTCATTTGTGGTAAAAAACATTAAAGTTGTAGAAGGCAATAACGGCCTATTTGTGGCTATGCCGGCAAGAAAAGCAAAACAGTTTTGTCCGCGTTGCGGAAAAAAGGTTGATATCGGAAGCCACTATTGTAACCATTGCGCAGTAGCTCTGCCGCCTCTTCCTAAGGAAACAGGAGATAGCAGGCAGACAACGCATCAGGATTTAGCTCATCCAATTAATCAAGAGTTTCGTGATTATCTTCAGAGTAAAGTTCTTGATGCTTATCATAGAGAAAAAGAGCTTGGACCAATAGAGTCTCGTAGGGAAGAAAGCCCCGAAGCACAGATTTAGTCTTTATAACGCATAGCGCTAAGCGCTCAGTTGTTTTTTGCCCGGTAGTGTAATTGGTAACACAGCAGAATTTGGGTCTGCTTTTCCTGGTTCGAGTCCAGGCCGGGCAGTACTTCGACTCGGCCTTCGGCCTCGCTCAGTACGAGTGCCGAGTTAAACTAATTTTTTGTGGCCGAGGAGAAGTATCCTGAGCGAAGAAGCCCGAAGGGCGACTGAGTCGAAGGATAATATAAGATAATATAGTGTGGTGTGTATATATTCTAGAATACCAGAATAAAGATTTGTACACTGGCATTACAGATAATGTTCAGCGTCGGTTCGAAGAGCATGTATCAGGCAAAGGCGGTAAATTTACTCACGCATTTAAGGTTAGTAAATTGCTTTATTCAGAGCCATGCGGTAGTAAAAATGATGCCTTAAAACGCGAAGCACAAATAAAAGGCTGGACGAGAAGAAAGAAGTTGGCACTGATAAAAGGAGATGTAGAATTATTAAAGAAGTTGTAGCCAACTTGACGCTCAGGCGAATCACGAGCGAGTGTAGGTAAAGGCGAAAAAATTTGTTAGACCTTTCCTTAAAAGGTATAGGAAAGTCTATCCTTTAGGATTAGATTTTGACAGTTTTTACGTCTATTATAGTAGTCCAACGGGACACCCTGTTGGGTAGGAGAGAATGACGAAATATGGGGAACACGGCAGAATTTGATTTAATGGATCTAAAGCAGGCGAGTGAATGGGCAAGCCGTTATTTAGGCAAGAACGTCACTATTTCAAATATCGCTTACTTGATGTTGAATACTTTTTGGATAGCCATAAAGACAATTTTAAAAAGGAAACCTTATGAAAACTTATCAAGTCGTTTTGACAAAGTCTTACGTAGTTACTGTTAACGCCGAAACGAAAGAAAAAGCAAAGCGTTTTGCAGAATTCTATACAGGTGATATCCAAGATATCTCGACAGATGAAAATAGGAGAAAATTGAATTTTTCTATTGAAGAAATCGATACTAGAATTAATGAAAGCTTAGAAGCTGAAGAAATTAAAAATGATTAGCACGAGAGAATTAAAAACAGATATTATCCTTGGCGATTGCAGGGAAATCCTGAAGAATATTCAAGATAACTCTGTTGATTTAATTTTGACATCACCGCCTTATGCCGATCGTAGAAAAAATACTTATGGCGGTATCGCTCCGGAAAAATATGTTGAATGGTTTTTACCGATAAGCCAACAGTTATTACGGGTTTTAAAACCAACAGGAACATTTGTCCTGAACATTAAAGAAAAAGCAGAGAATGGGGAACGCAACGTGTATGTGCTGGAGCTTATTTTGGCTTTGCGAAATCAAGGCTGGTTATGGACGGAAGAATTTATTTGGCACAAAAAGAATTGTTACCCTGGTAAATGGCCAAATCGTTTTAGAGACGCTTGGGAACGGCTCTTGCAGTTTAATAAAGCAAGAAACTTTACTATGTATCAAGAGGCTGTGATGGTGCCGATTGGCGACTGGGCAAACGGCAGACTAAGAAAATTAAGCGAAATAGACAAAATCCGGGATAATTCAAAAAGCGGCAGCGGGTTTGGGAAAAACATATCCAATTGGCTCAACAGAAACATGGTTTATCCGACTAATGTTGTGCAATTTGCAACTGTTTGTAATAATAAAAATCATAGCGCTGCTTTTCCCGAAGAACTGCCAGAATGGTTTATTAAACTTTTTACCAAAAAATACGATACGGTTTTGGATCCGTTTCTTGGTTCTGGCACTACGGTTGAAGTAGCGCAAAGAATGGAGCGTAACTCTATCGGTATTGAAATAATTTCGGAATATGTAGAGATGGTGAAAGCAAAAATAAAAATACGAGTTACATCGCCACCTTTGTTTAGCCATAAAATCAGCATATGAAAAAAATTAACCTGCAACAGATTTACGAATATGTGGAAAAACACATTTCTGTTTTTCATCAAAGAAGGTTGAATTATGTCCAAAACAAAGTCGATCTGTTTAAGATACTGAAGCAGAAAAATCCTTATCTTTTTAAAGCCAAGAATATCTTGACTGCCCAAGATTTAATTAAAGGTTTTCTTGACGCTTTTTTGCAGTCACAGGAAGAAACGCTTTTTGGTGATTTTATTGAAGGATTAGCTATTTTTGTGTGCGACAAAGCGTATGGCGCCAATAAGTCAGAATTGACTGGCGTTGATTTAGAGTTTGAAAAAGACGGAGTGATATATATTGTAGAAATTAAAGCCGGCTGGAATTGGGGAAATTCTAGTCAAATTAGACAGTTGCGGATTAATTTTGCGAAAGCTAAAAAGGTATTGCGCGCGAAGACAGGAAAAAAGATTATTGTGGTTAACGGCTGTTGTTTTGGCAGAGATGAAAAACCAGATAAGGGTGGTTATCTAAAATTATGCGGGCAAAGATTCTGGGAGTTGATCTCCGGCGACGAGGATTTGTATATAGATATTATTGAGCCGATAGGATATAGAGCAAGACAAAAGAACGAGGAATTTTTGGAAAGCTACGCGCAAATAATCAATAAGCTGACTCTGGAGTTTTCGCAAAATTTCTGCGATGACGGTAAAATTAATTGGGTAAAACTGGTCAAGTATAATTCGGGATTTAAAAAACTGGACTATGCGGGGAATGCTTGATTTAGATAAGGAATTAAAGATAGCTCACGAGTTCTGGGATTTTATTGGTGGCAAAGGAGCTTATCAGGATTTATTAGATTGCTTTGAGAGGGTTGGTATCGAATTAAGGCCGGAAATAGATAAATATTTCGTAAAGTTTAAAAGTAAAAGTTAGTGAGACTATCGTTTTGATAATTTCAGTGGTAACGGACATCCTAAATAAATGAATCCACTTTTTCCCTTATGGAAGGTAAGCTCCACAAGTAGTAGGATTTCATGACGTTGTCTTGTTCTGAGCTTGTCGAAGGATGAAGTTCGTCTGGCGACACGTTCGGGCAGCTTGAAAAAATTCCATGATACTTTACGAAGAAATACTCCGGGAATTCCAAAAACAGAAAGTAAAATATGTCATTGTTGGAGGAATTGCCGTTAATTTGCTTGGTTCGTTAAGAAGTACTGCCGATATAGACATTCTTGTCGAAATGAGTAATGAAAATTTACGAAAAATTGTGAGTATTTTAAAAAAGAAAGGCTATTGTGTAAAACAACCAGTTGACCCGATGATGATAGCGGATGAAGATACAAGGCACGATTGGATTCATCACAAGAATATGAAGGCATTTAATTTTTACAAAGAAGGAGAATTAAAAGAGGTCGATATTATAATAGAATCTCCTATATCCTTTGAAGAGGCAAGAAAAAGCGTTGTGCGGATAAAAATAGATGATACAATTTTACCCGTTATCTCAATAGATAATCTCATTAAAATGAAAAAGAATACCGGCCGCAGCATGGATAAATTAGATATTGAAGAACTTCAGAAGATAAAAAAGCTAAAGAGGAAAAGATGATTTTTAAGTGGGAAAGCCAAGAGGAAAGATTAAGAAGATTTATGCGGATTTCTCCCAAGAAGAAAATGGAATGGCTTTGCCAGATGCATGAATTCTTGCGTAGAGCACTAACAAAAAAAAATATACATTTATATTGGAAATTAAGACAGAGTAGGTGATGATTTACTAATGAAAGACTTCACTGCAATAGTTTTAGCTGCCGGTAAAGGAGTGAGGATGAAATCCCCACTGCCCAAGGTATTACACAAGATAAGAGGTAAGCCTCTGATTGGGTATGTTTTAGAAGAATTAGCTGCCTTAAAATTTATCAAACAGATAATTGTAGTAGTGGGTTATAAAGGCAAAGAGGTAGAGTCATACGTCAAAGAAAATTTCCCTAAGGCCAGCTGTGTATACCAGAAAAAACTTCTTGGAACTGCCGATGCGGTTAAACCTACGCAGCATAAAGTAAAATACAATAATGTGTTGATTTTATGCGCGGACGCGCCTCTAGTTACACGAAAAACTATTTTTTCTTTCTTACATTCTTATGTTACGCAAAACCTACCTTGCTCATTAATTACCGCGTATGTAGAAAGTACAAACGAATTCGGTAGGATAGTAAGGGATGATTCAGGCAGGGTAAAAGCGATTGTAGAAAAAATCGTTTTAGAGGATAATAAAAAAACGAACCAATTACGTAAAGATACTAAGGAAGTCAATAGCGGCATTTATGCTTTTGATAGAGAAACGCTCTTTGAAAATTTAAATGCTATTCAAATTAATCCTAATAAGAGAGAGTATTTTTTTACCGATATAGTAGAAATTATGTATAATCGAGGCTATAGAATAGGGGCGTGCTCACTTAGCGATCCCCAAGAGATGCTAGGAATTAATAATCAGCGCGACCTTTGCATGGCAGAAAAAATTCTATACAAACGAGTAGTGGATAAGTTTCTAGACGAAGGGGTACGCATTATAGACCCGCAAAGTACGTTTATTGATGAAGGTGTCAGGATTGGAAAGGGTACGATAATTTATCCCTTTACCTTTATCCAAAGAAATGTTATAATTGCCGCCAATTGCGTTCTGGGCCCTTTTATACATCTTAGGGAGGGCACTTATATTGCAGCAGGCACCCATTTGGGCAATTTTATTGAAATATGCCGTTCGCGAATCGGTAAAAATGTAAGGGCTAAACATTTTGGCTATCTCGGAGATACTACTGTCGGTGATAATGTAAACATTGGCGCAGGCACGGTTGTCGCCAACTTTGACGGAAAAAACAAGAATAAGACAGCCATCTCTAAAAACGCGTTTATTGGTTCAGATACAGTTTTAGTTGCACCGGTTAATGTTGGTAAATATGCCGTTACAGGTGCAGGCAGTGTGGTTACGAAAAACGTAAAGCCTAGGACTATTGTAGTTGGCGTTCCGGCTAAGTTGTTTAAAAAGAAAAAATGAAAATATAAGGAGAATTATGGATAAGCTAGTTGTATTAAGCGGTAACTCCAATAAAGATCTGGCAGGAAAGATTTGTAAAAGCCTGAAAGCAAAAATAGAGGGTATTTTCGTCTCTCGCTTTAGCGATGGCGAGATACGCGTTAAAATAGAAGAAAACGTACGCGGCAAAGATGTTTTTATTATTCAATCTACTTGTCCGCCGGTTAATGAAAACTTAATGGAGCTACTGATAATTGTTGATGCATTGAGTAGAGCCTCAGCCAACAGAATAACCGCAGTTATGCCTTACTTTGGTTACGCGCGCCAAGATAGAAAAGACCAACCACGAGTTCCAATTACGGCAAAGTTAGTGGCTAATCTTTTAACTGTTGCAGGAGCAAGCCGCGTGCTCACTCTCGATTTACATGCAGGTCAAGTACAAGGCTTTTTTGATATTCCTCTCGACCACCTCTATGCCATAGATGTATTTTTAGACTATTTCAAAAAAATAAGTATGGACGGTTTAGTAGTCGTTTCTCCTGATGTGGGAGGTATAAAGATGGCTAGAGCCTATGCTAAGAAATTTAACGCAGGCCTCGCCATAGTAGATAAAAGGAGAAATACCCCAGATTCTACTGATGTTATGCACATATTAGGAGAGGTCAGGAATAAAAATGTGATTATGGTGGACGATATAATCGCTACGGGAAGTTCTTTAGTGGAAGCGGCAAAGGCTTTAAAGAAAGCAGGAGCCAAGAAAATCTTTGCCGCAGTTACCCACGGAATTTTATCAAATAATGCCGTAGAAAAAATAAATGATTCAGAAATTGACTCACTAATTATTACTGACTCGATTCATTTAGCCGAAGAAAATAAAAGTTTTAAGATAAAAGTAGTATCGGTAAGCAAGCTTTTTGCCGAAGCAATAAAGAGGATACATTTTGAAAAATCGATAAGCGTCTTATTCGACGGTATAAGAAGATAATCACCGATTACACCGATTAGATAGAGATTACACTGATTACGGTAATCTGCGTAATCAATCTTAAATCTGTGTAATCATTGTAAAAGCGGAGATAATATGGAAAAGATAAAACTTGAAGCTCATCTAAGGGAAAAAGTTGGCAAAGAAAAAGCTAAAAAAGTAAGAAAAGAGGGAAGCGTGCCCGCTATAATCTATGGCAAAGGGACAAACCTTGCAGTGCAAATATCTTCAGTAGGCCTTAAGACTTTGCGCTCAACACATTTCTCGCAGAGCACCATAATTGATATGGATATAGCTAATGCTAAGAAAAAAGAGACTTTTGCGGTTTTGATAAAAGATGTGCAATACCATCCTTTAAGCGAAGCAGTTATGCATATGGATTTTATAAGGGTTTCGCTGGAAGAAAAGATAAAGGTAAATATTCCGGTGGTTCTTAAGGGAGAAGCGAAGGGAATTAAAGATGGTGGAATTTTAGAGCAGATTTTGTGGCATCTAACTATCGAGGGATTACCTTTGGATGTTCCTCAGAAAATAGAGGTAGATGTGTCTGATCTAGCTATTGGTAATTCTGTGCACGTGCAGGATATAAAGGTGGCGGATAATGTAAGATTGGTTAACGCCCCAGGAGAAACAATTGCCACAGTGGTAGAGAAGAAAGAGGAAGAAATTGTTGCTCCTACTCCAGAAGAAGCTGCTCCTACCGGCCCTGAGGTTATAAAAGAAAAGAAAGAAACCGAGGAAGGCGAAGAGGGCGCTACGGAAAAAGAAGAGCCTAAAGCTAAAGAAGAGCCAAAAGGTAAGCCTGAGCCTAAAGCAAAAGAAGAAAAGGCCGAAAAAGGCAAAAAGTAGATAGGTGCAACCCCGCTAAATAGCATTGAGCCCTTACATAGATGGCATGGTTCCTAAAAAAATCCAATAATGGTTACAGTGGGGTTAAAATCATCGTTGGATTAGGTAATCCCGGCCCGAAATACAAAAACAATCGCCATAATGTTGGTTTCATGATAATTGATGGGTTGGGTGAGCAACACAACGCTCTTTTGAAGAGAAGTTTTATGTTGAAGGGTTTTACTGCGAAAATAAAAATAAAGGGAAGAGATACTATTCTAATTAAACCCAGTACCTTCATGAACAACTCAGGGTTATGCGTTAAGAGAGCGTTGGCTCACTATAGAGTTTGCAAAGAAAACCTATTAGTAGTGCATGATGATGCCGATTTACCTTCAGGTGCATTGAGGTTTCGTAAAAGTGGCTCTAGCGGTGGCCACAATGGTATGTCTTCTATCATTGATAATTTAGGTATTAAAGAAATAAATAGACTTCGAGTTGGTATAGGAAAGGCCGAGGATAAAGATTTGGTAGAATATGTGCTTTCTAATTTTTCTTCCCAAGAACAGGTGACAGTGCAGACAATATTAGAAAAGGCAGCATCTGCATGTATAGATTGGGCCAGCTATGGAAGCGATTATGTAATGAGTAAATATAATCAAATGAGGTAGTCCCGACATTATGTCGGGACGTAACCGAATTTGACCCCGCCCTTTTGACGGAGTGGGTTGTTAGTTTGTAATATAAATTACGATTTGAAAAGTTGAGGATATCTTAGGGGTAGTATTTATAGCCGCGCCAAAAGGGCGGGGTTTCCTGCCTGCCGGCAGGCAGGAATTCCCTCCGATATAATCGGGGGTCATTAAAGGAGGATAAGGTGGAAAGACTCTATGAGGCTATGTTAGTTTTAGCGGCGGACGTGGGCGAAAAGGCCCAGGAAGAAATTTTTCAAAAAATTATTAAAAAGATAGAGAGCCTGGGCGGCAAAGTAGCTAGCTCTAAAGTATGGGCAAAAGAAAGAAGTTTTTGCTTTTTTATCAAAAGTAGGGGGGCAGAAAAGAAAAAGCACCATAAAGGTTGTTATTGGCTTATTAATTTCTACTTTAATACCGAAAAGTTGTTAGATTTAAAAGAGACAATACGCTTGGATGAGAATATATTGCGTAGTCTTATTCTAAAGATTGAGAAGAAACAAGAGAGTTTGTTTACGAAATAAGTCAAATGAAGCAGTCCCGACGGGTATGTCGGGACGTAGCCGAATTTGACCCCACACCCAGATATGTCGGTGTGGTGAGTATACTCTACAAGAAATAAAGTAACAAACCTCATGTCGTAAAGTAGTAAGATAAACTGCTGGGTGTGGGGTTTAATTCGCGCAAAACAACTTATGTTCGCAGTAGCTGCCATAAGTTGCGCGCTCATTAAAGGAGGCAAAAATGGTTAGTTTTAATCAAGTATTATTAATAGGAAATTTAACGAAGGATCCAGAATTACGATATACTCCTCAAGGAACAGCAGTAATTACCTTAAGAATAGCCGTGAATACTCCTTTTAAAGATAAAAGCGGGCAATTACAAAAAGATACTTGTTTTGTGAATGTAATTGCGTGGGGGCATATGGCTGAGAATTGTAATCAGTATTTGCAAAAAGGAAGACAGATTTTAGTGGATGGAAGACTTCAGTCGCGTTCTTGGAAGGATAAGGATGGTAACAATAGGAATACCATTGAGGTGAAAGCATCCAGGGTGCAATTTATGCCAAAACCAATAAAAGAAGAAACACGGGAAATAGATTTAGGTGAAGCCCCAGAGGAAGTTCTAAACTTAGAAAATAACCAGAGCCAAGAATCAGGAGAGGTAAATAAAAATGATGTATAAAGAAAGGAATAGCAGAGAAAGAACCAATAAAGAAAGAACCAATAAAGAAAGAACAAAGATATTTGGTTTAAAGAAAAGCTGTGTTTTTTGCAAGAAAGAGTCTGATATAAATTATAAAAACATTGAGCTTCTTTCTCGCTATGTATCTTCTAAAGGCAAAATAATGTCTCGCCGTAGCAGTGGTAATTGTGCTAAGCATCAGAGGAGAATAGCAAAAGAGATCAAGCTGGCGCGATTTTTAAGTCTGCTTCCTTATTTGGCAAAGTAGTCAAATGAGACTTGCGATTTTTCAAGTATGCACGCAGAAAAATTGTTTAGTCGAATTAAACCCTTGACATCTACCTTAATGAAATATCAAAGTAAATGTCAAGGGTTTAATTCGCAGACGCTTCGCTATGGCTTACGTGCGTTAGTAAACTCGCGTAAGTCATCTGCTCATTAAAGGAGGTCGAAAGTGAAAGTAGTTCTTATAAAAAACGTAGAGAAGTTAGGCAAGGAGGGAGATATCATAGAAGTTAAAGATGGCTATGCCCGTAATTTTCTAATACCAACCGGCGTTGCACTTCGTGCAATAAAGGGCAGTTTCCATGAGATAGAGGAGATGAAGAAAAGAAAGGTTAAATCAGAGGAAAAAGGCAAAAAAGAAGCTATAGCGCTAAAGGAAAAAATAGAGGAAATCTCGATTACGCTCACCACTGAAGTAAAAGAAGGTGAGGAAATTTATGGTTCGATTTCTGAGCCGCAAATTTTGAGAGCTTTAAAAGAGGAAGGTTTTGAGCTAGATAAAGGGAAGCTGACATTAGACGAGCCCATAAAGAAACTAGGGGTTTATAATTTAAAGGTAAAGCTGCATCCAGCGGTAGAGGCAAATTTACGTGTTTGGGTAATGAAGAAATGAGAAGCTTTCCCAAATTTTGTGCAAGGGAAAACTTCTGATTGCAGTGATTAGGTCTTTTCAGCTGCACAAAGAATGAAAAAGAATTAGAAATGATTATAACAAATTCTTCTAAAGAGTTAGATAAACTTCCCCCGCAGAATATTGAAGCTGAAATGGCAACGTTGGGGTCAATGCTTTTAGATGCCGAAATAATCCCGGAAATTATCGAGATTGTTGACGAAGAGTTTTTTTACAAAGAAGAACATAAAATAATTTTTTCAAGCGTTATTTATCTTTTTGATTCCAGAAAAAAGATAGATATTCTTACGGTTAGTGAAGATCTAAGCAAGAAAAAGTTGCTTGAGAAAGCCGGCGGAACAAGTTATCTAGCGACATTAGCTGATTTTGTCCCAACTTCCGCAAATGCCGCGCATTATGCGCGTATTGTCCAAGAAAAAGGGATTCTTCGCTTTCTAATCAATCACGCCACTCAAATTGTTTCTTTGGCATATAAGGAAGAAGAAGAAGTCAATGTAATTTTAGACAAAGCCCAAAAGCTGATACTTGAAATTGGCGATAGGCGCGTAGAAGGCGGTTTTGTCCACATAAAAGAAATCATTAAAGGCGGTATAGAATTAATTGAGTCTTTATACCACAAGAAATCCCATATTACCGGTATCCCCACGGGTTTTACTGCTTTTGATTTAAAAACAGCGGGATTACAAAAAGGCGATTTGATTATAGCTGCAGGCCGGCCTTCGATGGGAAAAAGTGCTTTTGTTACCTCTATCGCTGAATACGTGGCAGTTGAAGAAAAAATACCAGTAGCTTTTTTTAGTTTAGAAATGTCTAAAGAACAGCTTATGCAAAGATTTTTATGCTCTCAGGCAAAGGTTGATATGCATAAATTAAGGACTGGTTTTCTTGCTCCTAGCGAGTGGCCTATTTTGACTTCTGCAGCCGGAAAACTTTCCGAAGCGCCTATTTTTATCGACGATACTGCTGCGATAAGTATTTTTGAATTAAGATCAAAAGCAAGGAGGCTAAAAGCGCACCATAATATACAGCTCATTATGGTAGATTATCTGCAGATGGTTAGGTGTATGCGCCGCGGAGATAACCGACAACAAGAAATATCAGAGATTTCGCAAAGTTTGAAAGCTTTAGCCAAAGAATTAAATGTTCCTGTAATTGCGGTCAGCCAGCTTTCAAGGGCAGTAGAATCGCGTACCGACCACAGGCCTCAGCTGTCGGATTTACGCGAGTCAGGAGCAATCGAACAGGATGCGGATGTTGTGGTATTACTTTTGCGAGAAGAATATTATAACCCTACACCGGAAAATAGAGGAATAGCGAAAATGATGATTGCTAAACAACGCAATGGTCCCGTCGGAGATGTTGAATTAGGATTTATAAGGGAATATATGAAGTTTGTTAACTTAGCTAAAGTGAAGGAGGATTGATGGTGCTATTGCGCTTGCCATTTATTTTAGGTAGAGTTGAGTGGCTCATGGCTAGACGTGATTTGACATCAACCCTCCAGTGCAGTCGAAGGGTTGACTTTGAAGAATAATACGTTTATAATACCTATTATGCGCCGTATTTTATCCCGACGCGATAAATTCAACCCCGACATTACGTCGGAAGCGTGGTCGGGATTCCGCTCCACGCGCAGCGTCTGTGACAAACCACGGGCTTTAGCCCGTGGAGCTTCATTTTTCTTAATATCATTTGTTTTCGTTTTTCAAGTCTTTGCCCAAAGTGAGCAAACAGTAGCACGTATTGAAATTAAGGGACAAAAGATTGTTAGCGATGCTACTATTGTTTCTAAGATAAAGATTCGCGCCGGCCACATCTATAACGAGAATGTTATCAACGAAGACATAAGAAATCTATATTCCGCAGGGTTTTTTGAAAGTGTCGACGTAGAGAAACAAGATTCCGCCGAAGGGATAGTTGTCATTTTTAAGGTTAAAGAGAAACCTGTTCTTAAAAAGTTGATCATTGAGGGTGCGCTTTTTATTAGGAAGAAAAAGATAGAAGAGGCAGCAGAATTAAAAGAAGGTTCTTTTATCGATGACTATAAACTTAAGGAGGTAACAAGCAAAATAAAAGACTTGTATGATAAGAAAGGTTTTTCTCAAGCAAAAGTTTCTTATGAATTGCAGTTAGACAAAGAAAATAACGAGGCTGATGTAAAAATTATTATCGAAGAAAGAAAAGTACTAAAAGTAAGGAAAATAGGTTTTGAAGGCAATAAAACCATATCAGGGCGCCGCCTTATCAAACTCATAAAGACTCGCAATGCTTGGCTTTTTAATCCCGGCATTTTTAAAGACGATGTTTTTCGCGATGACATGAAACGATTAAGCGATTTTTACAAGCAGGAGGGTTTTAGCGACATAAAAGTAGATTCAGATATTAGTTTTACAGAAAAAGGCGCTTATATCACTATTAAGATTGAAGAGGGCAAGCGCTATTATATAGGTAAAGTTAAAGTAGAAGGTAATAAAGATATTTCCATAGAAGAAATTCGTAAAGTAATGGAGTTAAGGGAAGGAAGTATTTTTAGTGACCAAGCAGTCTATGAGGAATCTTCGCGAATGCGGCAAGTTTACGTTGATAACGGATATATATTTTCCCAAATAGACCCAGCCAGCATTTTTAATCTGGAGACACAAAAGGTAGATGTGAATTATAAAATTGTGGAAAATCAGGTAGCGTATGTAGAAAAAATAGACATAAAAGGAAATATAAGGACTAAAGATAAGGTAATTAGGCGGGAATTAAGGATTTACCCTCAGGATAAGTTTGACGGCCGAAAAGTGCGGAAAAGTAAAGAGCGGTTGGATAATTTAGGTTATTTTGAGGAAATAAGGTTTGATACCGACCCTGGCATAAGCCTAGATAAAGTCAACTTGATTGTGGATGTGAAAGAAGCTAAAACAGGCCATTTGAGTTTCGGCGGCGGTTACAGCTCTATAGATGAGTTTGTCGGTTTCATAGAGTTGAGGCAGCGCAATTTCGACTATAAAAACTTTTCAACCTTTACCGGCGGTGGGCAGGATTTGAGTTTTTACGCAAGCCTAGGAACTTTGACCAGCAATTATGAGGTTAGCTTCACTAATCCCTGGATATTTGATATGCCTTATTCTTTTGGATTTGATGGCTATAAAAAAGGGCATAAACAAGATGAGGATGTTGGTTATGGCTATCAGGAAGATATTACTGGCGGTGATTTACGCATAGGCAAAGAATTTAACGATTATATTAAAGGCCAAGCTGCTTATAGGTTTGATAATATAAAAATTAAAGACGTAGTTGATAATGCTACTCAGGAACTCAAAGACGAAGCAGGAAATACTAATTTAAGCAGTGCTGAGTTTGATTTGAGTTTTGACACTCGCGATAATGTTTTTTCAACCTTAAAAGGAATCTATTTTGTTAATAATTTTCAGGTGACCGGCGGTTTTTTAGGAGGTAATAGAGATTTTGTGAAATATTTTTCTCGGTTCAGCTATTATCAGCCTTTAATAAACAGGTCTGTATTGGAGGGAAGGTTACGTTTTGGCTGGGAAGACCCTTTTTCTGATACAACTAAAGTTCCTATCTATGACAGGTTCTTCGCGGGCGGCGCATCTACCATACGAGGTTACCGCGAGCGTAAAGTTGGGCCTATTGATTCGGTTAGTAAAGACCCCATAGGCGGCGAGGCAATGTTTATAGCTAATCTTGAATATACTTACCCCGTGGTTGACTTTATTAAAGTAGCTACCTTTTTTGATGCCGGAAATGTTTGGAAAGAAAATAAAGATTTTTTTAAAGATATGTTGTATAAAAGCATTGGTTTGGGATTACGAGTAAAAACGCCGATAGGACCGGTAAGTGTTGATTATGGTTGGCCACTGGATTTAGAGCCAGGCGAGGAAAAGAAAGAGGGCAGATTTCATTTTAATGTAAGTAGAGCATTTTAATAGTATAAACAAAAGAGGAGGGAGATGTGAAAAAGGTTATTAGTATTTTTATAGGGGTGATGTTACTTGGTTCTTTTTCGTTTGTTTCTTCCGCCAAAGATTTAAAAATAGGCTATGTTAATTTTATCGAAGTTTTTAATGAGTATAAGAAAACCAAGGAATACGATGATATGTTAAGCAAGAAACAAGACGAGAAAGAAAAACAACTCAAACAAAAAAGCGAAGAGCTTGAAAAGATGCAGAGCAGATTAAGTTTACTCAAGGATAAGGAGAAAGAAAAAGAACAGCAAAAGTTTGAAACCGCCATGAAAGACCTTCGCCAAGTTTATGGCCAGGCACGCCTGGATTTGAGAAAAGAAAGAGACGAAAAGATGAAGGAGATTTTTGAGGATATAGCGAAAGCAATAAATAATTATGCTAAGAAGCATAATTATGATTTTATTTTTAATGAAGGCAACAGAAACATTGTGCTCTATGGAGATAAAGCCGCAGATCTTACTGCTGATATTTTGAAAATAGTTAACGAGATGGCTAAAAAATAAGGTTCGTAAAATATGCTGTTACGTAGCAGGATTATAACGTAACGCTTACCCCGTTAGAAAGCCCCGTGTAAACACGGGGCAAAATATACAGAGCGAAAATGGCTATAATGCGCGTTTTAAGCTTTCTAACGGGGTAAACTTCAGTGTTGCCTGCAGGGGCCTACGCAAGTGAAGATAACCCTAAAAGAAATCGCAAAGACTATCGGCGGAGAGCTTATTGGTAAACCCGATATTATTATTACGGGTATCTCGGGTATTAAAGAAGCAAAGCCAGGTGATATAACTTTTTTGGCTAATTCTAGATATGATTCTTTGATGCATGCTACCAAGGCTTCGGCAATAATTGCCTCAAAAGATGTAACTGATTTTTCTAAGCCGCTAGTAAAAACAGATAATCCATCATTGGCATTCGCTAAAGTGGTAAACATGTTCGCACCTGTTGAGATGAAGCATCCAAAAGGAATACACCAGACAGCAATAGTTTCGCCTAAGGCCAAGCTTGGCAAAGACGTTTCTATAGGCGCATACACAATAATTGAAGATAATGTGTTAGTGGCTGAAGGGACAATTATCTATGGCGGTTGCTACATAGGCTATCACACAAAAATTGGCAGAAATTGTCTTATCTATCCCCATGTTTCGATAAGAGAGAGAATAGAAATAGGAGATAGAGTTATTATACATAGTGGTGCAGTTATCGGTAGCGATGGTTTTGGTTTTGCCAGTGTCAAGGGAATGCAGGAGAAGATTCCTCAGATTGGGACTGTAGTGATTGAGAACGACGTAGAAATTGGCGCAAATGTGACTATCGACCGGGCAAGGTTCGATAAGACTATAATCGGAAAAGGGACAAAGATAGATAATCTAGTTCAAATTGCGCATAACGTTGTTGTCGGCGAGAATTGTATTATTATTGCCCAAGCAGGAGTTTCCGGTAGCACAGTTTTGGGTAAAGGCGTAACCTTAGCCGGTCAAGCAGGGCTTGTAGGCCATATTAGCGTTGGCGATGGTGCTATCGTTGCCGCACAAGCAGGAGTGACGAAGTCGGTGCCAGCGCATACTATGGTTTCAGGCTATCCCGCTAAACCACACGATATCGCAAAAAAAGTGAACGCCTGTGTTCAAAACCTTCCTAAAATTTATGAAAGAATAAAAGAACTAGAAGATAAAATAAAGAAACTTGAAAATGAAGCTCCGCGGGCTAAGGCCCGTGGTTTGTCACAGACGCTGCGCGCGGAGCTGCTTGTCCCGACTACTTCGTCGGGAAAATCCCTGCCTGCCGGTAGGCAGGCCGACCACGCTTCCGGCCCCTCCGATAAAAATATCGGAGTGGTTTTATCGCGTCGGGATAAGCTTAAAGGTAAATAATGGATAAGCAAAGAACCATTAAAGCAAAAGTTTCTTTTGAGGGGATAGGGCTACACGGTGGCCAGCATACAAAGATAGAAATTCTACCGGCACCAGCCAATACAGGGATTGTTTTTTTAAGGCAGGATATTTCCTTCTCTTTAATTAAAGCGGACCTTTATTCTGTTATGGGTCCGGAAAAATTTCCGCGCCGTACATCCATAGGAGTCAATGGTGTTTATGTCCATACGATAGAGCACCTTATGGCTGCTTTTCATCTTTTAGGTATAGAGAACGTTCAGATAAATATTTGGGGTGACGAAGTCCCGGGTTTAGATGGAAGCGCGAAAGACTTTATCGAAAAAATACAAGAGGTAGGTTTGGCGCAGCTCGAAGCGCCGACAAACTATTTAATTATAAAAGAACCTTTATGGGTAGAAGAAGGTTCATCTAGTATAATTGTTCTTCCGTATCCACAGGCACGTATTTCTTATGCCTTGCAATACGATAATCCGCTGATCGGCTCAGGTTACACGGATATTGTGCTTAACGGTGAATTAAAAGAGAACATATTTGCGGCACGGACATTTTGCTTAGAAGAAGAAGTAAAATTTTTGTTAGATATGGGTTTAGGCAAAGGTGCTAATTATGAAAATACTCTTGTTGTCTCTAAGCATGGAATAATAAAGAATAAACTGCGCTTTACGGATGAATTTGTTAAACATAAGATTCTAGACTTAATTGGAGATTTATATTTGGCAGGGCCAGTCAAAGGTTACATTATCGCTGTGAAAAGCGGCCATTCTCTAAATATAAAGTTATTGGATAAGTTACGCCGTCACAAAGAAAAAACTCTTAGCGCCGGCGTTGGCTCACAGACATCCTATATTCCTAAAGGCAAAGAGCTCAGTAGCGCAGAGATAATGAACCTTTTGCCGCACCGTTATCCTTTTCTTCTCGTTGATAGGATTATAGACTTAGACCCTTGTAAGCGGGCAGTCGGCATAAAAAATGTGAGCATGAATGAAAATTTCTTTCAAGGGCATTTTCCTGGCAGGCCTATTATGCCAGGGGTGCTTATTATTGAAGCGATGGCCCAGGTTGGTGGAGTACTTATGCTTGCCAGCGAAGAACATAGAGGAAAGCTCGCCTATTTTATGGCCGCAAACAATGCAAAGTTTAGAAAAACAGTTGTACCGGGAGACCAATTAGTGATTGAGATAGTGGCTGGAAAGGTAAAAAGCAAAACCGGCACTGTATACGCTAAAGCATCCGTAGACGGAAAGATAGTCGCCGAAGCCGAGCTTATGTTTGCTCTTGTCGAATAGCTTTATAATTATATTGTCCTTCCTTTATTTTTTGATATAATATTTTAAGCTTCCCCGCCAGAGACGGGTCCGCCTCAGGCGGAAAGCCGTATATCTCAGGCTTTGTGTTCAAAAAAATTATTTAACCGAGATTGTGCATTAGGCTGCTCTTGTAATCGTAAAGTTATTATTGTGCAACAAGTTTTCCACATTGCCTGCGTAAGAAAAAGTTACAAAGCTTTTTATGGTAGAGAGTAGCTTTTGCTAATGCGAAATGCTTATATTCGTAAGACGAAACCAGTGGTTGTAACCAATCTTTGCCGAAGGCAAAGTTTTTCTTTAATATTGGTTCCAACATTGCCATTGATATAGAAAAAAAATTTTCACAAAACATAAAAGAACAGAAATACACAAGAAACCTTTAACAATAAGAGTTGAACCCAATTATGTCCTTCGGACACTTTTGCTAACGCAAAAGATGGGTTTAAACATTTCGTTAAGCCTGTAGCTGGTAGTCTATATTATGTCTACACAAATCCATCCACAAGCGATAGTAAGCCCCAAAGCAAAATTAGCCGACAATGTAAAAATCGGCCCAGGTGCTATAATTGGGGATAACGTGAGCATTGGTGAAGCAACGGTTATCGATGCCTTTGCGCAGGTTATAGGCAATACTCAAATTGGCAAAAACTGCCGTATTTTTTCTTACGCTGTTTTAGGCAATATCCCTCAAGATTTAAAATACAAAGGAGAACGTAGTTTCCTCATAGTTGGCGATAATAACATAATAAGAGAATTTGTAACTATGAACCTTGGTACCGAACAAAACTCAAAAACAATTATCGGCAGCAACAATCTTATCATGGCATATTCGCACATTGCGCATGACTGCGTTGTCGGAGACAATAATGTTTTAGCCAACGCAGCAACTTTGGCCGGACATGTGACAATAGAAGATAGGGTGACTATCGGGGGCTTAGTGGCTATTCATCAATTTTGTCGGCTAGGTTCCCTATCGATTGTCGGAGGATGTTCTAAGGTTGTTCAAGATATTGTGCCTTACTCGATGTGCGATGGGCATCCTGCGATAGTTTGCGGACTTAACTTAATTGGCTTAAAAAGAGCCGACATTTCAGCTGAGACAATACGCCTGCTAAAGAAAGCTTTTAAGATTTTATTTTTTGATAACCACACATTCAATAAAGCAAAAGATTTAGTAAAGAAAGAACTCCCGCTATCTAAAGAACTAGATTATCTACTTCAATTCATCTCAGCTTCCGAAAGAGGGATAGGTAGATGATAGCAAAATAAAAAATAAAAAATTAAAATTATAGAAGATTTACAGTATATGAAATTAGGAATTATTGCCGGAAACCGGCTCCTACCTATAATACTTGCCAAAAATATCAAAGAGAATAGTTTAGCCTCGGAGACGATAGCGTTTTGTTTTAAGGGGGAGACTTCTTCTTGTATTTCGAAATATGTTGATCGAGTACATTGGATAGACATAGGTAAGCTTGGTGTCTTGAGAGAAGAGTTGAGAAAAAAAGGCATAAAGGATTGTATAATGGTTGGTCAAATTACACCTTTAAGAATTTTTAGAAGGAAGAATTGGGATGCGGAATTATCTTTGTTGGTAGAGAAAGCAGAGGATATGCGGCCACACACTATTTTTTCTCATATTATTCAACACCTAGAGAAAGAAGGTATTAATTTTTTAGATTCAACGCTTTATTTGAAAAAATACTTAGCCCAAGCAGGGTTGATGAACAATGTTCGGTTAGACAATAATATTATAAAAGACATTGATTTTGGTGTTAGAATGATTTCGCGTTTCGTAGACCTAGATATAGGACAAACAGCGGTTATCAAGAATAGAAGCGTTGTAGCAATTGAGTCGCTGGAAGGCACCGACAATACGATTAAGCGCGGCCATAGGCTAGCCGGTAAGAAATGTGTTGTTTTAAAATTCAGCAAGGCCAACCAAGACCTACGCTTTGACGTTCCCGTAGTGGGATTGGCTACGCTTAAACTATTAGAAAAGATAAAAGCAGCTGCGCTAGTTTTAGAGGCCGATAAAGTAATTATTATAGAAAAAGAAAGATTTTTATTGCTTGCAGATAAGTGGCAAATCCCTATCATAGGTCGCGCTAAAGCGTAAAATAATAATATAGTTCATTAGCTCTATAGGTGGCTTTGCCTGTAACTTACGTTCGTCTATAGGCTGGTGTAAGTTGTGCGCTTCCGTCAAAATCGAAGATTTTGACGAGATCTCGCTATTCGCCTTAGGCGAATAGCGGACATTGAAGGAGGTGGGTTATGCAAGAACAGGAAATCGGAGTAGTGACACATTATTTCAGCAAAATCTCCGTAGGTATCATCAAGCTAAAAGATACATTAAAGATAGGAGAAAAAATTCATGTTAAAGGTGTCCACGACGATTTTAATCAAGTGATTGATTCGATGCAAGTAGAGCATCAGAGTGTTAGCGAAGCTAAAAAAGATGATGAGGTTGGAATAAAAGTAATTGGTAAAGTTCATGAAAACGACAAAGTATTCAAAGTTATAGAATAATTATTTTTCTTGCGGTATAGGAAAGTATACCCTAAAGGGCACAAGTAAAAATGCGTCGTGCTAATGTGAATAGTTCACCTCTGTGTCGTAGCTGCCGCAAGGAAGTTCAAGGTTGTGAGCTTGCCAACTTCGTTGGCAAGTGAACTTTCTCGCCAGCTGTTTATTCTCTCTCGGCGAATACCCCGTGGCTTGCCACGGGGATGAAGCCGAAATTGTAAACGTAGTTGACCTCATTCCAGGGCAATGAATGAACCAGTGATAATATTAGTATAGAACATGGCGCTGTTGCAAAACTACCTAAAAAATTAAGAGTAGTTTAGTTTTATCTGTTTCGCACTTTACTTTATGCGTTTTGCCTGTTTCTCTTATCTTTTTCTGCCTAGTTTAAGCTTTTTAACTTACTTTAGACAGCATAAT
>JAUYCY010000070.1 GCA_030692055.1 Candidatus Omnitrophota bacterium
AGTAACTCTTCCCGAAGCAAGAGCAATTTCGTCGAAACCATAACATCTACGTGCGCGTTTACCTATACCAATCCATTCTGCCATGTGTTTACCTCCTTTAATGACGACACAATTTACGGCAGCCTACTGGCGAACGTAAATTGTTCGTCGGAATTAAACCCTTGACATTTACCTAAATATTCTATCAAGGTAGATGTCAAGGGTTTAATTCGGCCTAACATTTTTCCTGCGTAGTAACTTGGAAAAATGTTGGCCTCATTTGAAAATTTCTTCTATGAATTTTGTTTTATCTTCTAATCCAACTGTCTTTCTTTGGAATATTAGCTGTTTACCTTCTAAAATATATTGTGCCAAAGCCAACCCTTGGCTCTTCGCCTCTTCTTGATTAAATATATAAAAATAATCTTTTTCAATATCGGCTATATTTGCGTCTCCTATGACATAAATGTCTTCGTAGTTAGTCACGATGCCGTTATTAATATGTATTCCTTCTTCAAAAAAACTCAAATTCTGCAAGAACCCGCTATCAATAAAAACTAACTGCGAGGAAAAAACTTTTAAAGGGTTAATCTTCGTGGCTCTGACTTGGCCTTCGCCAATTACTTCTTCTATAGAAACTCCCAAGTGGACAGGAATATTTTTTTCTGTCAAAAAATTAACCATTCTTTCTTTGTGTTCTGCAAGAAAATCCCAAGTATTAGCCAATAGCCTTACTTCTTTTCCTATAGCCTTAAGCGATAACGCCAATTTTAAGCCTAATGCCGTAGAAACATAGCCAATTACTTCATCGCAAATCCTCAATAAATCTTTTAATGCAAAAAGCTCTATATCGGAAAGATAGAAAAAACCTTCCCTGTGTTCGCCTTTTATGGAAATACTTTTTGATTTTAGGCCTGTGGCAATAACCAATGATTGAAAATCTATAGGCTCTTTCTCCTTAAAATAAATTTTTTTGCGCTCGGGGTTTACCTTTATAGCTGTCTCCTGAATAAAATCTACGCCTTCATTCTGCGCGAATTCCTGCAGAGCAATATATTCCTTTGTATTCAAAGAGGTAATAAACTTATTTCTGTCAAAAGGATGTTTATTCTTTTCAATCAGATTTATTTTTATATCCTTATTTTTTGCCCTGATGTTTCTTATAAAAGATAGGCCGGCAATACCTGCTCCGACAACAGTAATTTCTTTAAAAGCTATGCTACTCATAGTATTTTTGATGCGCTTGGATAAGATTCTTAAAAAGAAAAAGAGAGGTTAATTTTCCTATCCCTCCGGGAACCGGCGTGATAAAGGCGGCGTTATCTTTGGCAATAGCAAACTCTATATCGCCTGCGAGCTTACCATCTTTCTCGCCTATGCCGACATCTATAACAATTGCTCCTTTTTTTATCCAATTGCCTTTAATAATATTGGGTTTGCCTACGGCAGAAATAACAATATCTGCATTCTTTATATAAAATGGTAAACGCTCCCGCTCGTAGGTAGCAATATGTGTAATACTTACTGTCGCAAACTGTCTTCCTAATAAAAGCGCCAGGGGCTTGCCAATCAAAGTAGAAAATCCAACTATAGTTACGTCTTTGCCATATAAATCTACCTTGGTCATCCTTATAAATTCTAAGACACTTAAAACAGTAGGCGAAATAAATATCGGTTCGCCCATAAAAAGCTTACCTAAATTATAGGGGTTCATGCCTTCGATATCTTTTTTAAAATTAATGGCCGAAAAAATTGCCTCTTCGGCAAAATCTCGCGGGAAAGGTTTGTTTGCTACGATTGCTGTTATTTTTTTGTCTTCATTTAATTGTATAATTCTATCTACCGCCTGCTGCAATGAAATATTGCTGTCTAAGTCTACCGCTAAATAATTAACCCCCAACTCATCAGCCAATTTCTTCTGGGATAAAAGATAGACACCGATAGAATAGTCTTTTCCTATAACCAGAGAAGCCAAGGTTAAAGGAGGCAAAGATTTGATTTGCCTTTTAAATTTATTTTTGAACTTATCATAAATAGCTTCTGCCTTTAAAAGCTTTACCATTTTCGCAAACACCCCCTAAACTTACCTATATATATATTAGTTTCACCCAATGTTTTGCTATTTGCTTCTAAATTAAAAACACAGCCTATCAATGCTACTCTTGCGAACTCTAATCCTATATAAAAATCACTGATTATACTCTTTTTTATGCCAGATTCAACTCTTTTAGCAAGAGAAAATACTTTGTTGCAAGCATTTCCTATGTCAACAATAAGTGCGTTGCTTTTTTTAAAAAAGAATCTACGTTTATTACTTTTCGCTTTTATACAATTTTCAAAAATTTCTCCGTCAAGGTCTATATATACAGCAATACCATTTCGCAATCTTTTTAATATGTCGGCCTGCCTTTTGAAATTTTTATCGTTACACAACGAATAATTGATAGCTTTCTCGATTAAGCTTATCCCTATACATAAATTTAGCGCGACTGCGCTGCCTGAGCCCGGTGCTGGCTCTTTTGCCGCTAAAGCCTTTAGGTAATTTTTAAAATTCTTACCGTATCTCTTCATCTGTGCTCATCTGTGATTCCGTCTGTGTTCATCTGTGGTATAATCAAATGCCCCTTTTATTAAATTATACTGCCGCCAGAGGTTTCCTTGAATAATTTCCAAAACATCAAACCTAAAAAAACTATTTGTTTTTTTTGAAGCATAGAATAAGGCTGTTTTTTTAATTTTTTCCATCTTCTTTTTATCCACCGATTCTTTTCCCGATACTAAATAACTCTTATTCCTCGCTTTCACTTCTATAAAAGAAATATATTTACCGTCACGAGCTATAATATCAATTTCTCCGAAACGACTACGAAAATTTCTCTCTAGAATTCTATAACCATTTAAAACTAAAAAAACAGTTGCCTTTTTTTCGTAAAAACTACCATTTTCCATTGCTACAGGGATAAAAAGTCTTTCGATGCATGGGCGAAAGAGTATACTTTTTAATTAAAGAAAAATGTTCTTTTGTGGGATAGCCTTTATGTCTTGCAAAATTCCATTGAGGGTAAAGAAAATCTGCCAAATACATAAGATAGTCTCGTGTTACCTTGGCTACAATAGAAGCGCTGGAAACTGCTTTTACGGTTTTATCCGCCTTTTCTACGCATCTATAGTTCACCTTTAAGTTGGTGCGAAATAATCCGCCATCAATGATAAATGTCGCACCTTTTAAGTACGGTGCCTTTTTTAAAATAGCTTCTATGGAGCGGTTAAACGTTAAAAATGTAGCTTCAAGAATATTAAATTTATCAATTTCTTCAACGGTTGCGATATTGACAGAAAATATTGCGTTGGCGATTAGCCAGTTAAAAAATTTTTCTCTTATTGATGGTGCTAACTCCTTAGAATCTTTGACGATAAAAGGCGGATCTTTTCTAAGATACAGGGCGCACCCGGCAACTACTCCTGCCAATGGCCCTCTACCTGCTTCATCCACACCAACTATCATATTAAAAATAAAATATTAAAAATCAAATATCAAAATGACAATGTAAAATTCAAATATTTTGGATTTTAATATGTAATTTTGATTTTTGCATTTTGATTTTTAATTTTTTGTCGCTACTTTTCCGCCAAAGGCGGACCCGCCTAAATAAAAGTTATTGTGGTGGGTTACTCTCTACTTCTAAATAATTACGTCATCATTGCTTCTTTACCGATTTTTTCGCGTAAATAGTAAAGGCGGTGCCTGCGAGGTATCTTATGACTTTCCTTCACCATTTCAATCTTATCAATATTCGGGGAATAATAAGGAAAGGTGACCTCATACGCCTCACCATAAGAAAATCTCCTTATGGTAAAAGTTTTACGCTGCATCTGCCCATGCACCTTTATTACGATACCCTCCAGGTATTGTACCCTTTCCTTGTCCTTTTCCCGGATTTTATAGTGCACCTTGATAATATCACCTTGATGAAAATCAGGGTAATCCTTCTTAAGGCTTTCTTTCAACTCTTTCTCCACCATCATTAGTTTATCCATAATAGCCTCCTTTAATGAGCGCACAACTTGTGGTAGCTACTGCGAGCATAAGTTGTTTTGCGCGAATTAAACCCTTGACGAACTTAGCCAAGTTTGTCAAGGGTCATCATATTATTTCAACAAATCTGGCCTTTTCTGCTTAGTCGCCTCCAAAGCTTTTTCCTCTCGCCATTGGTCAATTTTACTGTGATTACCGGAAAGTAAAATTTTTGGCACCTTTAGCCCGCGAAAATCATCCGGCCTAGTATATGAGGGAAAATCTAATAAATCTTTCTCAAAGCTTTCTTTCTTTATAGATTCTTTATCAGAAACGACACCGGGTATCAACCTGACAAGACAATCGATAAAAACCATACCTGCTAGCTCTGCTCCGCTTAAAACATAATCCCCTATTGATATTTCTTCGTCAGCTAAATATTTCGCCACCCTCTCATCCACTCCTTCGTAACGCGGAGCAAGCAGGATTAATTTTTCGTAACTTAAAAAATTCTTTACTAACCTTTGACTTAATACTTTTCCTTGCGGGCTAAAAAGAATAATTCGTTTATTTTTATCATTCTTTTCTTTGGGATAGACTTTATAACCTAAAATAGATTCTACTGCGCCAAATAGCGGTTCTGGCCTAAAAAGCATACCGCCCCCCCCATAAGAAGGCGCATCTATCTTTCTATGAGGATCGTTTGTATGATTTCGTAAATCATGAATATTTATCTTAACTAAACCTTTATCCACCGCCCTTTTAACAATAGACTCGCCTATAACCGGCGAAAACATTTTTGGAAAAATAGTAACTACATCAATAATCATACTGACATAGATTACACTGATTGAATATGGATTACACTGATTAAAAAATATTTAAAATCTGTGTAATCATTCCTGTAATCTGTGTAATCAATTTTCTTTAAGTTTTAATAAGAACTCTTTTTTAAATTGTAAAAAATTATTTTCTTTAATTGCATGGCGAATTTTATCCATAAAATTATTATACCAAAATATGTTATGATACGACAAAAGCTGCGCTGCGAGCATTTCTCCCACGTTAATAAGATGCCTAATGTAGGCTCGCGAGAAATTCTTGCAAACGTAGCAGGAACAATTTCTATCTATCGGTGCGGTATCGTTAATATAAGGAGAATTACGTACCACAATAATGCCATCGTTAGTAAATGCCGTTCCCGTGCGGGCAAAACGTGTAGGCAGCACGCAGTCAAAAAGATCTACGCCTAAGCTTACCGCCTCTAAAATATCGCGCGGCATACCGTAGCCCATAAAGTAGCGTAGGTACTTTTTTTCAATATTATCCCCTATAAAAGAGAGTATATTATACCTTAAATCCTCGGGCTCGCCAACACTTAAACCGCCCACGCATAAACCGTCTATGCCGATTTTCATAATCTCATCTAAACACATTTTTCGTAAATCCGTAAAGCTAGCCCCCTGGACAATGCCAAAAAATAAGAAATCTCTTCGTTTATGTATATCAAAATATGCTTTGCTTTTTTTTGCCCACTCGATTGTCCTCTTGACGGCAATCGTTGCATCATCATAATTCGTCGGAAATTTCACGCACTCATCGAGAGGGACAACAACGTCGGTTTCCATGTCTAACTGAATTTTTATAACATCTTCTGGGGTAAGAAAAAACGTTGTTCCATCGATATGCGACTGAAAAGTTACCCCTTCGTCATTCACTTTGCGTAGTCTCTCCAGGCTAAAAATCTGATACCCCCCACTGTCAGTAATGATGGTTTTGTTAAAATTCATAAATTTATGTAGTCCGCCGGATTTTTGAATAACTTCTACTCCCGGCCTTAGATAAAGATGGTAAGCATTCACCAATAGGCCCTCAATTCCTATCTCCTCTAGCTCACAAGGCGCCATACCTTTTACTGCTGCCTGGGTAGCTACAGGAAAAAATGCCGGTGTCTCTACTGTACCGTGGCGTGTCTTGAAAACTCCGGTTCTTGCCCTTGTTTCTTTGTCTTCTTTTATTATTTTAAACATCTCTTTCGCCACAGATTAGCACAGATGAATATCGCAAATGGGCACAGATTAATATCTGTGATTATCTGTGGTCTGCATCTCGTAATCATCTGTGTATTTTAGAGATAATATAAAGTATAAAGCTGAAAATAAAACTAAGAATTAGGGAGGTTACGAGAGGAAAATAAAAAGTAAAATTTTTCTTCTGAACTAAGATATCCCCCGGAAGCCGGCCTAAGAATGGGATTTTGAAACGTGAAACACCAATAAAACCTAAGCCTATTAAAATTATAAATACACCTATTATAATCAGACTTTTACCTACACCGCTCATGGGTTTAGATTATACCATAAGTTATAAAAAAATGAAGATTTGGCTCAAAAGAGCTTATCTTTAGCTTAGTTTGGGCGGGAAATATTAAGGTGCTGATAAGAAGCCTCTGTGACTATGCGGCCCCTCGAAGTACGCACAATAAAGCCTTTTTTTAATAAATAAGGCTCCACCACATCCTCTAGCGTTCCTTTATCTTCACCTAAAGAGGCAGCAATTGCTTCTATGCCTGCCGGACCTCCTTGATGAAGCTCGATTATCGCCTTTAAGTACTTTCTATCTAAATCATCTAATCCATCTTGGTCAATACGTATTTGCTCTAGAGCTTTACGACTAATCTCTAAATCAACTACACCCTCTCCTATAACCTGAGCGTAATCTCGCACTCTTTTTAAAAGCCTATTGCAAAGCCTTGGGGAGCCGCGGGAACGCGAGGCTATTTCCGTACAACTGGCATTATCTATTTGGATATCTAACAACTCTGAGCTTCTTTTGACTACGGTTGCTAAATCCTCTGGATTATAAAAATCAAAATCAAAGAAAAGGCCGAATCTACCTCGTAGCGGCGCGCTCAAAAGGCCTTTACGGGTAGTTGCGCCAATAAGCGTAAACGGCTTTAGGTTAAACTTTACGCTTTTGGCGTATGGCCCTTTATCAATAACAAAATCTATTTGAAAACTTTCCATTGCCGGATAAAGAAACTCTTCCACTATCTTGGAAAGGCGATGGATTTCGTCGATGAAAAGCACGTCTCCTTTCTCTAAATTAGTAAGAATACCTACCAAATCCCCTGCGCGTTCTATCGCCGGACCGCTAGTAGAGGTAAGTTTTGCTCCCATTTCTCTGGTAATACAATAAGCAAGACTGGTTTTGCCAAGGCCTGGAGGGCCTGATAAAAGCACATGCTCAAGAGGTTCATCTCTTTTTTTTGCGGCACTGATAGCTATCTTAAGGGAAGATATTACATTGTGTTGGCCAATGAAATCCGCCAACGTATGCGGGCGCAGAGAAAGATTTATAATCTTTTCTTCTTCGTTCTCCTTAAAATCATCAACTACTCTTTCTTCGCCTGGATTTATGGGCATGTTAAAACATTTTGTCTGCGGGCAATCATGATTGAGCCAAAAAGCATTTTTTGAATAGCCACAATTTCACTTAATCTAATCAATTCTAGTATGGCTAAAAAAATCACAACTATTTCCATTTTACTTTTAGCCAAAGAGAATAGCTCTTCTATGGATATTGTCTCTTTAACTAAAAAAAGATGAAGAAGATCATGAATTTTATCTTCAACAGTAAACTCGTCTTTGATGATTTCAAAAAATATGTCACGTGGAACATCGCGAAGAGCAGTTTTAAAAGCGCTGATAAGGTCAAAAATCGATGCCTCTAGGTACACTTCTTTATCTTGCGATTCTATGCTTATGCGAGTTATATATTTAAGGCGTTCTTTTTCTTTATCTTTAAGAAAATCGGCCGCTTCCTTAAACTTCCTATACTCTAATAGTCTCTTTACCAGCTCTTCTCGAGGGTCAAGTTCTGGCTCTTCGGGCTCCGGAGGTTTGGGGAGAAGCATTTTAGACTTAATGTTAATTAAAGTAGCAGCCATCACCAAGTATTCTGAGGCAATATTGATATCGAGAAACTTCATTAATTCTAAAAATTGAATGTATTGATTAACAACTTGCGTTATTGGTATGTCGTAAACATTGAGGTGGTCTTTTTTTATCAAATATAGCAGTAAATCCAACGGGCCTTCGAATATGTCCAGTCGTATTTTCATAGTATTTTTACACAGATGAACACAGATAAACACCACAGATGAGCACAAGATTTTATCTGTGACTATCTGTAGTCTTAATCTCGTGGATTATCTGTGGCTTCATAATCCCATTGCCTCTTTCGCTTCCGATAGAGTCTTAGAGGCTATTTTTTGCGCTTTTAGGCAACTGTCTTTTAGTATATCATAGATATAATCTTTTTTCTTTAAAAATTTTTTCTTGTTATCTCTGCGCGGTGAAATAAAATCTACAATAGCATCCGTTAGGATTTTCTTACACTCAACGCAACCTTTTTTAGCGTTGACACACCAATCGTAAACTTCCTCTTTCTGTTTTTCGTTAAAAACAGTATGGTAGCTATATACATTACACACCCCAGGATGCCCCGGATCTTCTTTTTTTATCCTTTCCGGATCAGTAAACATCGTGGATATTTTGTTTTTGATGGATTTATCCTCCTCGTCTAAGGCGATGTAATTATTGTAGCTTTTACTCATCTTTCTTGCGTCAAGCCCTAAAAGCCGAGGTATAGTCGTGAGCAACGCTTGCGGCTCTGCAAAAACATCCTTACCATAAATAGAGTGAAAACGCCGTACAATTTCACGGCATAGCTCTAGATGAGGAAGCTGATCTTCTCCAACCGGAACATAATTAGCTTTATATAAAAGTATATCCGCGGCCTGTAGCACCGGGTAACCCAAAAATGCATAAGTATTTATCTCTTTATCCTTAAGCTGCGCGATCTGCTCCTTGAAGGTAGGGCAACGATAAAGCCAGCCTAAAGGCGTCAAGAATGAGAGGATTGTAAAAAGCTCTAGATGTTCCGGCACATGTGACTGTACGAATATTACCGAACTTTTAGGGTCTATACCATAGCTAAGCCAATCGCATACGTTATCAAAAACAAAATCATTGGTTGCGCTTGGATTTTTATACTCACTCATTAGCGCGTGCCAATCAGCAATCATAAAGAAACACTTATAGCTCTTCTGTAAGTTAACCCAATTGCTAAGTGCCCCCACCCAATGGCCTAGGTGAAGCTTACCAGTAGGGCGCATCCCACTCAGTATTACTTTTTTATTCATGTTTTTATTATTTATATTTACACAGATATTCACAGATTAAGACCGCAGATAGCCACAGATAAAATCTCATACTCATCTGTGGTGTTTATCTCGTGCTCATCTGTGCTATTTGAGGCGGCGGGCAATCATTTCTTCGCTAAAAACATCTATGATATCGCCTTCTTTTATTCCATCATAGCCTAAGCCTATACCGCACTCAACTCCTTCTGCTACTTCTTTCACGTCATCCTTAAACCTTTTTAAAGACTGTAATTTACCTTCAAATATCGCCTTGCTATCTCTTAGGAGCTGACAAGAAACTCCCCCCCGCGTAATCCTTCCTTTTTCCACTATACAACCAGCAATAATGCCTGATCTGGAAAGTTTAAACACTGTTTTCACCCTGGCTCTACCAACGAAAACTCGCTTTATCTGAGGCGTAAGCAAACCTTCTAAGGCTGCTTTTACATCATCAATGAGTTCGTAAACAATCTGATACACCCTTACTTCGATACCTTTCTTTTTTGCTAATTCTCTCACCTCGGTATCGACGCTTACCTTAAAGCCTACGATAACCGCGTCCGTTACTTCAGCTAAAAGTACGTCGGAAGAATTTATGGCTCCGACTCCTTTGTGAGCCAAAACTAACTCTACCTCTTCGGCAGAGATTTTTTTTAAGGCCTCCTCTACCGCTTCAAGCGTTCCTCCCACATCTGCTTTTAAAATTATTTTCAGTTGCTTGATATTCTCCTCTTTTACCTTTTTATATAAATCTTCTAATTTAAAATGTGCCGGTGCGATAATTTTACCTCTTGCAATCTCTTCTCTCCTTCGCCCGCCTATATCTTTTGCGCTTTTTTCATCAGGCACTACTATAAATTGATCTCCGGGATTCGACACCCCATTCAAACCTAAAACTTCTATGGGACAAGAGGGAGGGGCTTCGACTACAGTTTTACCTTTATCGTCTTGTATCGCACGTACTCTTCCCCAGTATGAACCGCAAACACACCAATCGCCTGCTTTTAATGTTCCCTCCCTTATGAGAACTGTGACCAACGGGCCTTTGCCTTTAGATAGTTTTGCCTCTACTACAACTCCTAAGGCTGGCCTTTCATAGTCAGCTTTTAAATCCATTATTTCAGCCTGTAGTAGAATTAAATCTAATAGCTCATCTATACCTTTGCCGGTTTTAGCAGAAACGCCAACAGTGGTAGTTTTTCCTCCCCACTCTTCGCAAACCAAGCCTAACTTAGAAAGCTGCTGCTTAACCATGTCGGCATTAGCATTTGGCTTATCAATCTTGGTAATGGCGACAATAATAGGGACATTGGCAGCCTTGGCGTGATCCAGCGCCTCTTCTGTTTGTGGTTTTACTCCTTCATCTGATGCTACCACTAAAATTACGATATCAGTAATATTTGCTCCCCTGGCACGCATTGCCGTAAAAGTCTCATGGCCGGGAGTATCTAGAAAGCTAACACTTCCTTTAGTCAAATTAACTTGGTATGCTCCGATATGTTGGGTTATGCCTCCGCTTTCCTTTTCTGCAACCTTGGTCTTTCTTATATAATCCAAGAGGCTGGTTTTACCATGGTCAATATGGCCCATCAGCGTTACTATGGGCGCGCGCTTGGCCAATTTATTTGGTGTAACATGAAGTATTGTTTCTTCAATAGTAGGTTTTTTCTTTAAATTAACTTTATATTTATAGGCAATGCCCTGGGCGGCTTCTTCATTAAGATTTTGATTTATATTAAGGAATTTCCCTTCCTTAATTAAGTCCGTTAAAAGCTCCGAAGATTTTTTATTCAATTTAACCGCTAAATCCTTAATAGAAATAGGAAAATCAACCTCTACCACGTTTGCTTGTATCTCTTTTTCCTTTAAGCCCCCTATCTCATGCTTAATGATTTCTGCCGTATCGCTATCTACGCTGGACATATGGCTCTTTACGGGAAAATTTAAACTTTTCAGTTTCGCTATCAACTCTTTAGTATCTACGCCCAATTCTTTAGCTAACTCATGTATTCTCATTATTTTACCACCGCCTTTATACATTCGCGCCGCATAATCCGTACCATACGATACAGATTATATAATCAGCGCACAGTATTGTTCTCCGTAAGCCCGGGCTTTTGCCCTAAGTCGAAAAAAGCCGAATGGGTTGACTTTCAGCCCTCGCTCTCGCTGCCTTTATCAACTTGTTTCTTTTCTTGTGGCTTTGCTATAGGTTCATTTTTTTTCTCGAGAGCCTTTTTAGCCTCTTCAATTATCTTTGCTGCCTTTTTATCACCGATACCTTTTAATTTAGAAAGACCCTCGCTGCTTGTTTTAGTTATTTTAGATAAACTGGCGTAGCCGGCGTCTACTAAAACCGCTGCTAATTTTTTGCTTACACTCTTAAGCTTAAAAATATCTTTTACTTCCTCTTCTATCGCTTCCCGAGAACGCACATCTATCTCCCAACCCACAATTTTAGAAGCAAGCCGAACATTCTGGCCGTGTTTGCCGATAGCAAGAGATAACTGGTCATTAGAAACAAGCACTTTTGCTCGTTTTGCTTCTCTATCCAGCTCTATTCTTGAAATAACCGCGGGAGCTAAAGATGCTTTTATATATTCCTTAATATCCTCATTCCATTTTATAATATCAATTTTTTCTCCTCTTAACTCCTCTATGACGTTTTTTACTCTTGAACCACGCATGCCTACACACGCGCCCACCGAATCAACTCTTTCATCCTTAGAGAGTACGGCTACCTTAGTTCTTTCACCCGCTTCGCGCGCAATTGACTTAATCTCAACCACACCCTCGTAAATTTCCGGAACTTCTAATTCAAACAATTTCTTCACTAGCCCCTCGTGCCTACGTGAAAGAATTATTTGTGTTCCTCTATCCTTCTTTACTTCGTAAACAAAAGCTTTTGCCCGTTCGCCTAAACGAAACCTATCCAAAGGCGAAAGAAAAGAAAAAGGTATAATCCCTTCAGCTTTGCCCATAATATCCAGAATAACAGCCCTTTTCTCAATGCGGTATACCGATCCGCTAATGATATCTCCTTCCTTGTTCTTAAACTCTTTGTATATGTTATCTTTCTCCGCCTCTCTGATTTTTTGGATAATAACCTGTTTTGCCGTCTGTGCCGCGATACGGCCGAATTCTTTAGATACAACTTCTTTTTCTCCAATATAAACATGGATATCGCACTTTTCAGGGTCAATATCAACTTTTACCTCATCTGGGTTGGAAGTAATCTTAGCAATCTTTTTTGCCGCCACTATCAATGCATGCTTTACCGCTTCAAGCAATACATTTTTATCTAAGCCTTTTTCCCTTTCTAACTGTTCTAAAATTGTTATAAGTTCCTTATTCATATTTCTACCCTCTCTTTGCCTGTTCCAACTTTGTTAAATTCAATTTTATAAATCTTATCCTTACATTTTAAGAATAAGAAATCACTTGCTAAATCTATCAATTCCCCCTCAAGGTAATCTTTGCCTTCTAAGGGCGTGCTAAGCCAAAGACAAAGCTTTCTACTCTGAACGCGTAAAAAATCTTTATAAGTCTTTAGCGGCCTATCTAAGCCCGGAGAATTAACCTCGATGGTATAGTCCTCGCCTAAAATTTTAGACTCCTCAAGATAAGCGAAAATCTTTTCGTTAACCTTTGCACAATCATCAACGGTTATTCCGCCTGCTGGATAATCAATAAGACAACGTACATTATATTTAGTGTTGTAAGCACAAAGTTTAAACTCAACGAGTTCAATGTCAAACTCTTTAATGATTTCTTCCACTTTATTTTTTATCTGTTCCTGAATGCTATCCAGCATATTTTTCCTTCAAAAAATTCAATAATTCATCTTTACCTAAACTTAATTTTTCTTTAGTCTTTCTTATCTCTAAATCTATCTTTTTAGAATTTGAATAATTTTTGCCCAGAACTATAATATAGGGGTTGCCAATAAGATAGGCATCGTTGAATTTAACTCCTGCTACTTGGGGCCGCTCATCAACTAAAACCTCAAGACCTTGCTCTTTTAAAGTATCAGCTAAAGAAAATGCATCGCTATTAAGTTTTTCATCTAAAATAATCAGGCTTATATCGAAAGGGCTCATGCTAGATGGCCAAATTATTCCTTTATCGTCGTAATTAGTTTCAACGATAGCGGAAAGTATTCTACTTACCCCTATGCCATAGCAACCCATAATAATGGGTTTTCGTTCACCGTTATTATCAATAAAATGGGCATCTTGAGCTAAGGTATATTTTGTCCCCAGTTTGAAAATATGCCCTGTTTCAATCATTTTCATTTCCTCTAGGGTACCCTCACATTGTTGGCAATTTCCGCCCTTCTTAAAGTGTCTATTACATTTTTTACAATAATATAGCGTATCTTCCCCTATAGGCGCAGGAACCATAAATTCATGCGAAACATTACCTCCCATAGCCCCAGGGTCAGCCTCTGTCACGATAAAGCCTAAACCGCATTCTTTAAATATATCTTTATACGCAGACAGCATCTTTTCATAGTTTTCATTTAGTCCGTCCTCGCTAATATCGAAACTGTATGCATCTTTCATAATAAATTCAGAGCTTCTTACAAGGCCAAATCTTGGCCGGATCTCATCTCTGAATTTTGTCTGTATCTGATATAAAATAAGAGGTAGCTGCTTGTAAGAAAAAATGAATCTACGCACAATCTCTGTAATTTCCTCCTCATGGGTAGGCCCGAGGCAAAGCAACTTATTTTTCCTATCTTTAAATTTAAACATAACCTCTTCTAAAACTTTGTCTCTGCCTGTTTTTTCCCAAATCTCTATGGGCTGGAGTGCACTCATAAGTAATTCTTGGGCACCCTTAGAATTCATATGCTTTCGAATAATGTTGCTGATGTTTGATAAAACTCTGTAACCTAAAGGCAAATAGGAGTATATCCCCGAGGAAACCATATGCAAAAAACATCCCCTTAAAAGCAATTTATGGCTAGTACACTCTGCCGCCTTGGGATCCTCCCTGGAAGTAAAGATAAAACTTTTGGAATATAACATGTTATTATTAAAAATTAAATAAAGAATAAATTCATATTAAATAACCAATAACCAAGATACAATCACCAAACAAATTCCAATAACCAATGACCAATATCCAAACAAAATCTTAGTTTGGTTATTGAATATTGGTAATTGGTGATTACTTGGTTATTGTATCTTGGAACTTGGTTATTTTTAGTCATCGTTTCTTGGTATTTGGTTATTTTTCTTTAAATATGTCTTCGCTTAATTCCACGCCTTTCTTCTTAAACAAAGGAAAGAAGATAGGAATGTTTTTTGCCCTAAATGCCCCTTGCACCCTCCCCTCTTCATCAACCTTATCAATCTCATAGCGAAAAATATCTTTAAGAATTATTTCCTCTCCTTCGAGACGGTCAAGTACTTCTGTCATGTAGGTTATTTTTCTCGAGCCATCGGTAAGCTGGTCATGCTGGATAATCAA
Source organism: Candidatus Omnitrophota bacterium (assembly GCA_030692055.1). The sequence continues at coordinate 14,679 of JAUYCY010000070.1, forward strand.
ATCAACTCCAGAAGCAATTTGTTTTCTTATCGCCCATACAGGCATATATAATCCAGCATAAAGCGCTGTTGTCTCTAAACGCGTGAGCGCATCGAAAGGGCTTGATGCATGTATTACCGCAAGGCAACCACGATGGCCGCTGTTTAGGGCCTGTAAATAATCCATTGATTCAGCGCCTCGAATTTCGCCCAATATTATTCTTGTAGGGCGCATTCTTAAAGTATTTATAAACAAATCCCTTATGGTAATTTCACCTTTTCCCTCAATGTTTGGCGGGCGCGTAAGGATTCTTACCACGTGTTCTTGGCGTAAAGTAAGCTCTAGAGTATCCTCAATAACAATAATTCTTTCCGCGGGATTAATGTAGGAAGAAAGAACCTCCAAGGTAGTAGTTTTACCGCTTCCGGTTGCACCCGAGAAAAGAATATTTACCTTTGCTTTTATACACGCGACTAAGAATTTTGCCATCCTATTGTCAATGGTGCCTAATTTTACTAAATCCTCTATCTGATTGATGCTACGTAAAAATTTTCTAATAGTGACAGTGGCACCACCAACAGACAGAGGCGGAATAATAACATTTACACGTGAGCCGTCATTCAAGGCAAAATCTACATAAGGATAAGACTCATCCACCCGCCTGCCGGCAGGAATGAGCATTTTTTCTACGCTATGACGCAGCTGCGTCTCGTCGTCGAACTTTACATCAGTGGTCATTTTTTTTCCATCTTTTTCAATATAAACCTTATGAGGCCCATTTATCATTATTTCGGTAACGCGCGGGTCATTCATTAAAGCCTGAAGCGGCCCCCAGCCTAAAAACTCATCGCAAAGTTCCTTGATAACTATCTCTTTAGCTGCAGAATCAATGGTGCGATTCTTTTCTTTTTCCCAAAAATCGAAGATTCTTGTTATTCTGTCTTTGACAATTTCCACAGTGAGTTTGGAATCACTACCCAAAAAACTTAATTCTTTACGCAGTTCTTTTTTAATCTCTTTTACATCCATATCGCCCTCACCTCTTTTAATAAATCATTTATTATATTTTTTTCATTACTCCGGCCCAATATTTTATCCTTCCTAAAGATAACTGCTTTTTTCTGCCAAAGGCAGCGCCGATATCTGCCTGATATGCTTCGCCAGGGCCATTAACTGCGCAGCCCATCAGTGCTATATGCAAAGGTTTTTTAATTTCGGATTTTTCTAATGCATTTTGTAATTTATCTACAATATTTATAAGGTCAACTTCGCAGCGCGAACAAGTAGGGCAAGATATAACTTGTGGGCCAAACTTTCTTAGATTTAGCGCCTCTAAAATATATTTCGCTACCCGTATTTCCCAAAATGAAGGCGCGGTGAGCGAAACTCTTATGACATTGCCTATACCTTGAGACAAAAGCTCACCTATCGCGATAGATGATTTAACTATACCGCATAAAAACGGCCCCGTAGCGGTTACTCCCAAATGTAAAGGATAATTAAACTCTTTAGCAAAAAGTTCGTTTGCGATTTTTGTAGATAAAGCATCTGAACCCTTTAGAGAAACCATTATATCAAAAAAGCCCTCTTTTTCGAAAATCTTTAAGTAATTTCGCGTCTTACCTAACATCTCATGCGCCAACAACTTAGGCGATGAGAAATCTTTTTTAAAACCACCTGAATTAACGCCTATCCTTATAGAAATTTTATTTTTCTTTGCCTGGCGAACCACCTGGCGCACTTGGTCGCCTTTTGGAATATTCAAAGGATTTAATCTTATACTGTCAAAACCTTTTTCTATAGAAAGTAGTGCTAAACGGTAATTAAAATGTATATCAGCGACTAAAGGTATTTTAATTTTTCTCTTTAAAATAATAGCTATACCTGTGGCGCGCTCATCTTTAACGGCAACTCTTATCGCCTCTACACCCTCCTTTTCTAAAAGCCGGGCCTCTTCGATAGTCTTTTCAATATCAGGAGAAGAAGTTTTAATCATCCCTTTTATCCGCACGGGATATTTTGAGCCTATCTTAAGGTTTCCTATTTTTACCGTCCGCGTCGTATTCATATATTAGGTTATCGGTGCTCAATGTACGGTTTTCGGTTAAATAATATGTTAATCATAAACCAGTCTCCGCGGCAAGCCGCGGAGTATGTTCTATACTAATACTATCACTGGTTCATTCATTGCCTTGGAATGAGGTCAACTACGTTTACGATTTCGGCTTCATCCCCGTGGCAAGCCACGGGGTAAACGCCTGAGAGAGAATAAACCGACAACCGTATCTCTATCTTCTTGTTAACGCTATTACACTCTTTGTGCTTTCCGCCAGAGGCGGATCCGCCTTAGGCGGAAGCGCTATGCGTTATTTCCCCCATATCTTTGAGCCAAATTTTAAAACGTCATTATAAAAGACGAAAAGGACAAGAACGATTATGATAACGTAGCCTAAACGCGTAAGGCGCTCTTCCGACTCGTCGCTAATTGGTCTCTTCCTAATTTTTTCAAGGAGAAAAATAAAAATATGCCCGCCATCAAAAAGCGGCAAAGGAACTAGATTTATGATAGCTAAACTTACGTTTAAAACCGCCATAAGATGTAAAATAGCAACAATCCCAACCTTCATCGCCTCAGAAGTAATATAATAAATCCCAAGTGGCCCAGCTACTGCTTCTTTTACAGGCAAAACACCTAAAATCATCAAAATAAAGCCCTGTATAATCATAAAGGTAAGACTAAAGAGTTCATCAATCGCCTTTAAAAAACCCCTAAAAAATCCATACTTTACAATCTTAACACTAAACGATGGCTCTATGCCAATTACTGATACCATCTTTTTCCTGCCAAACTCGTCACCTAACTCAGTATTTGTTAAAGGGACACTTAAAAGGATAATTTTTCCGTTTCTTTCTATTCTAAGGCTGACTTTTTCCTTACTTTTACGTATCAATTTGGTCATGTCTGTCCAGTACTCGACGTTTTTATCATTAACCGATAAAATCCTATCGTTTTCCTGAACTCCCGCAACCTCGGCGGGATAACCATCTTTAAGCTTGCCTACTACCGGCTCAGCATAAGGAAAACCTATAACGGCAATACACCAGAATAGTACAAAAGCAAAAATATAGTTGAATAACGGCCCGGCAAAAACAATTTTTATTTTTGTTTTTACCGGCTTTGCAAGAAATTCATAACCTAGGCCGTGAAAATCAGGGCGTGAATCGCCGGCCATTTTCACATATCCGCCTAAGGGGAAAAGACAAATGAGAAAATCTGTTTCTTTGCCTTTTCTCTTAAATAAAATAGGGCCGAAACCGATCGAAAAACGTTCTACTTTTACGCCAGAGCGTCTTGCTACGATAAAATGCCCAAACTCATGTACAATTATCAAAATACTCAAAATGATAACGAAAGTCAAAAAGTTTAGCATAGTTTTTTAAAAACCGATTACACAGATTTTAAAAATGATTACACAGATTTTTCATATTTTAATCAGTGTAATCTATACTTAATCGGTGTAATCATATTTATTTTCTAACTAATTAATTTATCTAAATAATTTATTGTTTTTTCCCTGCCCCAGTTATCCCAGTAAAAAATATCCTCAACATTTTTTAATCTGCGTGAAGGATAATGCTCAAATAAATGCTGCATAACTCTATGGATATCTGTAAATTTAATCTTTGCTTTCAAAAAATATTCTATAGCTATCTCGTCGCAGGCGTTTAAAATTGCAAGTGAATTATCTTTTCTTTTAGCTGCCTCTATGACCAGCTCAAAAAGCGCAAAATTTCCCTTTTTAAGCGGCTCAAATGATAGTGAAAAAAATTTATTAAAATTTACACCTTCAAATATTTGACGCCGCTTGGGATAATACAACGCGAACGCAATCGGTATCCTCATATCTGTCGGATAAAGACAAGCAAATATATTTTTATCCGGACATTGCACCAAAGCATGAATTAAAGCTTGGCGATGCACCACCACATCTATATTATCATAGGGCAATTCAAAAAAATAATGCGTTTCCACTACCTCAAAGGCTTTATTAACTAATGTGGCGCTATCAACGGTAATACGTTTACCCATTCTCCAGGTTGGGTGAGACAACACTGCCTTTGCATTAACTTTCGCTAAATCTTTTTTTTTATAATCTATCAGGGAGCCGCCTGAGGCTGTTAAATAAACCCGCTCAAAGGCATTGCCTTGTTCGAAAAGCTGAAAAAGAGCGTTTATTTCACTGTCAACAGGGATAATTTCTGTGCCCATCTTTTTTGCCTGGCTAAAGACGAAATTACCTGCTGTTACTACGGATTCCTTATTAGCCAAAGCGATTCTTTTGGCATACTGCATATTTACCAATAGAGGCCTAAGACAAGAAATTCCCGAAATAGCCATAACTGAAATATCACAAGCTATAGAGGAAAAATCTTTTAGCCCTTTTGTGCCTTTAAAAAGTGTTATTTTCTTGTCAATGATTTTTTCTAAAATTTCTGCCCTTTTTTCATCGCTAATACAAACATAGGAAGGGCGAAATTCTTTTATTTGAGAAATAAGCACGCCTAAATCGCTATTCGCGCAAAGTCCCAAAACTTTAAATTTTTCTGTCTCTCTCCTTATAACGTCGAGGGCATTTCTTCCGATAGAACCAGTTGAGCCAAAAATCATTATCTTCTTCATTTTGTTTACAACAAAATGCACAGATGGTCACAGATTTAAAAACACAGATGAGCACAGATATTTATCTGTGACAATCTGCGGTCTAAATCTTGCGATTATCTGTGGTTTCATTGAATTTGCAGCACGTCGCGCATCATTGTAATATAGAGATAAAAGGTGGGGGCGGTAAAAATAATGCTATCAATAACATCAAGGACTCCGCCCATTCCGGGGAAAATTTTTCCCGAATCTTTTACCTGACAATCTCTTTTTAAAAGAGATTCAAAAAGGTCGCCTAATTGAGAAATGATAGCCAATATTATTATCAAAAAGAACTTCTCCCAAAAATCTAGCGTTGTTACAAAGAATGAAAAAATAAGCCCTACCGCTAAACTAGTAAAGAATCCGCCCATCGCGCCTTCCAATGATTTTTTTGGGCTCACACGCGTAAGTAAGGGGGTCCTACCAAAACTCCTGCCCCACAGATACGCCCCTATATCCGATGACTTAGTAACCACTACTAAGAATGCTACTAGTATCGCGCCTTCGCTAAGCTGTCTTATACGTATAAGAAAGCTAAAGCACCATGAAATATAAATTATGCCAAATACCGTCGCTGAAAGCGAAAGTATGACCTGATGCGTTTCTTTCCTCGTAAGTTCAAGAATAAATAATATAAAAAGGCCTATAACCACGAATAAAAACTGCCATCCTTCGCCAATAGAAAAACGAAAATATATGGTTATTGGTATTAAAAGCCCCACTACAATCCCAAAAAACTTAAAAAGGCGTACTCCTTTCTTTTCAACCATATAGAAAAACTCATAAAGCCCGCCTAAAATGAATAAAGTCGCAATGATACCGCATACAGGCTCATACATCGATGCCAAAAAAATAACCATACCCAAAATAAGAGAGCTAAATATACGATTAGCCATGAATTTTACCGAACCTTCTTTCTCTTTTGGAATATATTTCTATTGCTTTTTTTAACTCATCTTCATTAAAGTCCGGCCAACAAATTTGTGGAAAATAAAACTCAGTATAAGCCAAATTCCAAAGTAAAAAGTTGCTTATTCTTTCTTCTCCCGATGTTCTGATAAGTAATTCAGGATCTGGCTGGCCTGCCAAAGAAAGGTAGCCCCCGAAAACGTCTTCAGTAATCTGCTCTTGGGAAATTTTGTTATCCTTATAATTCGTAGCAATTATTTTAGCTGCCTGCATAATATCCCACCTGCCGCCGTAATCTAAAGCAACGTTAAAGGTAAAGCTACAGTTTCGTTCAGTCAACCGTTCTAAGTCTTCGATATGGGGAATAATATTTTTATCTATACGATCGCGGCGGCCGATAACTTTAAATCTTATATTTTCACGCATTAATTCGTCCCTATAGGTATGTAAAAAATCTTTTAAATAGGAAAATAACAGTTCTATCTCGCTTTTGGGCCGATCCCAATTTTCGGTAGAAAAAGCAAAAATAGTAAGTGCTTCTACTCCCAAATCTTTGGCTGCCGTTACTACTTCTTTTACCCGCTTTGAACCTTCGCGATGCCCTGCTATACGAGGCAACCCTTTTGCCTTAGCCCATCTACCATTTCCATCCATAATGATTGCAATATGACGCGGAATATGCATATTTTAAACATCGCACATCGTAAGTACCATGCACAGGTGGTCGATAATGAAGAGCCTTCCATAGCTCCTCGGGCTAAAGCCCGAGGTTTCAGCATGGCTAATACTGAGCGGCGCACCATATAATCCGCGGCATGAATGCCGCGGATTTAGCGCCGTGAATATATAAATTAATTCCTTTTAAGCCCTGATGCCTGTTACGTGGTACTGAACTTTCATGCCATTCTTTCTACTAAAAAAGAAGGGGGCTTTTTGCCCCCTTTTAAAAAAGAAACCGGTTTTGCTGCCTCCCTACTTTTTCTCTTTTATATCTTGTTTCATCAATTCATCTTTCAAGTTTTCCTCTAGCTTTTCTTTGAGTTTATCTAATTTAGTGTATTCGGTGTTAAGTTCATTTAGCTTAACCTTTACCTTTTCGAACTCTTCGCCTAAACCTTTCTTCTCGTCATTTAATGAGACATTTTGCTTTTCCAAATCACTAATTTTTTCTGCTAATTTCACGTTTTCTAGCTGTAACTTCTTTTCAGAACCGGACAAAGAATTCATTTTCATTAAAAAAGAAACACTCACAATAACCAAAACCACAATGAAACCAAACAGAAGACTTAGCATCAACGGTCTATCTTTCATTTAAGTTCCTCCTCTTTATAAGATTCTCCTTGTGACTCTTTCGCAAGAGCGCTCTTCTCTATTTTTTTAACAGTCTTAGGCCGAATTACTATTTCTACTCTTCTGTTAAGCTGTTTGCCTTCCCGTGTATCATTAGAAGCTACCGGCTGATATTGACCATAACCACTCGCGGAAAGCCTCTCGGCGTCAACGCCTTTACTTTCCAGATACTCAAGAACACTGAGAGCTCGCTGGGCCGACAACTCCCAGTTTGACCTCCACTTTGAATGTTTTATCGGCTCATTGTCGGTATGCCCTTCAATATTTATATTGTTTTCGGGAACATTTTCTACCAATATCTTTGCTACCTTATCCAATGTTGGCAAACTCTCGGGCTTAAGCTTCGCCTTACCTGAATCAAAAAGAACTTCGGAGACAACGGTAATTACCAAACCTTTTTCCTGCATTGCTAGGCTTATCTGCTTATCTTGTATTTCTTTGGCTAAACTCTCTTCTAAAAGACCCCTAGTATTTCTTAAGGCTTCCAATTCCTTCTCTAGCGACTGTATCCTTTCGATATCAGAACGCCTTCCTGACTGAAAAATAACTGAGCAACCACTAATAAGAATAAGGGAAGAAACTAACAAAAGTGTAAAAGTTACCTTTCTCATAACCATCTCCTCCTTAAATTAAAATAATTACAGTGATTATAAGCAGATTGCGTGAATCTTTAACAACTCCCAATCTACATAATCAGTGTTTTACTAAAATATCACAACTGCCCCTTAAAGTCAAGTAATTTAAGGCGTGTAATTTAAGGCGTGTCTTTGTAATATTACAATGCTTACTTAAATTTTCTTTGGTTTGTTACGTTTTTACCTCAGCTTTTACTGTAAATTGTAAAAGGGGATTTTCAGAGTTATCGGTATGAATATAAACATGCTGGCTAACCGGGCCGGAATAACCTTTACAGTTAAATTGAACTTTGATCGAAGTAGATTTTCCGGGCAATATAACTTTTTGCTTCACTTTAGAAACTGTGCAGCCGCAGGAAGTATTAACATTTACGATATTTAAAGTTTTTTTAGATTTGTTTTTGAGAACAAAATTATGTTTTAAGACACGGCCTTCTTTTACCTTGCCGAAATCATAAACATAGGAAAAATTTTCGTTTGTGTCTTTCTCTGTATCCGTTTCGGATATGTTTTGCTGCTGGGCATAACAATTAACTACGGAAAAATATAAAAATAAAATAACGAAGGATTGATTTCTCAATCGTAATAGTCTGTGTTTCATCGCTACGAAATTAATCCAAAATAGAAGGCTGCGAAATAGTAAAACTGCCCTCTAACAGTTGAGCAAAGAATTATGAGGTCACCTATGTAGATGACCCCGTAATTCTTTGGTAAGAACCTACCAACCCCGTTGCGCCCGTAAGCAATACTGTTCTTTCGTGTATCATTAAAATACTTTCATTTAATGCGTTTTGCTAGTTTATAACTTTTTGATTTACTGATGGTTAGGATATGATGACTTTGTAAAGTATGGCTCATTAAATGATTATATCAAAAACCTATTAATGAACCTCCCTGCGGCAAGCCGCAGGGTATCTTGACTCAAAACAATCTCAATTGTCTAAGGTCTTCTTTGGGCCTGCCTTGTTTTTGAACATATTCTTCAACAGTAGTCCAATTAGCTTTCTCGCCAACGGTACCA
>JAUYCY010000073.1 GCA_030692055.1 Candidatus Omnitrophota bacterium
CTCCGCGGCAAGCCGCGGAGTATGTTCTATGCTAATATTATCACTGGTTCATTCATTGCCTTGGAATGAGGTCAACTACGTTTACGATTTCGGCTTCATCCCCGTGGCAAGCCACGGGGTATTCGCCGAGAGAGAATAAACGGTATTATTTTTTCGAGCTTTTCTCTATCCATTAACGATAATTCTCCATCTTTTATCGACTTTGCCTTTTTTTATCTCTGTGTCGTACAAAAAAGAATACCCTTTCAGCCCCACGTCAATTTTACTAAGCAGTTTTTGGGACACTCCAAGTTTTTCCAAGGAATACCCCATCCGCCTGCGAATGATTTGAACGGGATATCGCGCGACATAATCCACGAAGACTGCCATATCCATATTACTAAGCTGTTCAGTTAAAATACTAAATCCTTTTTTTACACCATAAAAATCAAACGCGTCTATCAACGCGCGTTCCTTGGAAGCAAAAACAATATCCTCCTTATCTATCCTGCGCGTTTCCAAGCCATACATTCTATTGGGCAACACCTTGATAAGCTTATATCTAATACCGCCAACTTTTTTCTCTAGTGAATATTTTTCATTCACTACATGTATCATTTGCGCGACTTGATCGGTAAAACCGTATGAATTAAAAACACTGGAGTATCCTATATAATAATTCGCACCCCTCGCTAACGCTTTTGCAATCACATATTCGTTACCAGCCCACTTGCCTCCGGGAGCTTTCATCGGAATAAACAAATACACATTTTTGACAATATTCCTTAACCTATTTTTAATCAAAAGCCTCCTGATAAGATAATCCGCCCTGCTTTCATCTCCACAGAAAGAGATGATCTCTGCACGAGTATAGACTTCTTTACCCTCATATTCTAACCTAGCCAGAAGGCCTATCTCGTTCGGAGTAAGCCCATTATATTTGTTTACTTTTGGTTTCATATTTCTGCCTCCCAATACACTTATCTAAAACTAAAAATAATATACTCTTGAGCCAACTACTTGTCAATAAATATTGTTCATCTAGAGTTTTTGCAAAAATAGATTATTTCATCACTGACCAGACTAAGGCAGTTATCCAGCCAATGCACCAATCAAAGCCTATGTAGATAATAGGAAGCAGCAATAATATCTTTATAAACAGTTTTTTTAAGCTAAAAACCTTCTCCATTTTTCTTCCTTCATAGTCTTACTTCATCTATTCCCGCCCTGCCTTGTGTGGGTTTGGCTGAAAATGGGTTTTGGGTGATTTTGTTTGCAACGAACGTGCGGTAGCCTTCGTCAGGGTTGTTGACGAAATCAAGCGAAGGCATACCGCACGAAAGAGGCTTTAAGTGCTTGGGGCTAAAGAACATCGTTAATAAAAACAGCGTTAAAATAATGCACAGAACTAAAAGAAGGTAATGCGCCTTTAATTGTGCGTTATTCGTAATTTCTTGTGCATTAAAATGTGCATTATTTTAGCCTCATTTTTGGTTAAAATTTGCCTTTCTGCAACATTTTTCACTATACGTAAACACACCTTGTAAAGAACCTCAGAAAGCTCAGTAACTTCAGTATCGTCAGGCGCTATGAAACGGATGTTTCTGAGGTATCTGGTATTTCTGAGGTTTCTTTCAGGCCGTATGTGTGTATGAGACGCCGTTGATCATAAACCAAGCTATGCCTAGAGATACCCCAAGACATTATTGCGAAATTAATATAACCGGTTAATAACAAAAATTTCCTGCAAATTTCCTGCATCTTTGGTCTAATTCTTGCTAATTATTACTAATTCTTACAATAGCAAAAATTTTTGTAAGTACCTGATACTGTTATACTTGTTTGATTTTTAAAGGGTTGGGAGTTTGGAAGGTT
>JAUYCY010000027.1 GCA_030692055.1 Candidatus Omnitrophota bacterium
AATGCCGCAAGTTGTGACAGGATAATCTTTGCTATTTTCAACCATTTAAACAAACACTGGAAGGAACACCCTTGTAAGAAGTTTAATCAACTAGGGGCTGATACACTATGAGGACTTACACACTTTTGCTTGCGTTACCGCCAGACAGTATCAATTGACAAGTAAAGGAAAGGGTATATACTGTATTCGCAACAAGGTAATCAACCAGTCTCCGCGGCAAGCCGCGGAGTATGTTCTATGCTAATATTATCACTGGTTCATTCATTGCCTTGTAATGAGGCCAACTACGTTTACGATTTCGGCTTCATCCCCGTGGCAAGCCACGGGGTATTCGCCGAGAGAGAATAAATAGAAGATTAGAAGTCTAGGCCGTAAGGTTGTGATAACTAACCTTACGGCTTTTTTATTTCAAGTGAGACTTATCCCGCTAAGGCGGGATGTAGCCGAACTTGACCCCACACCCAGATAAGGTGATGGGATAATAATAGAAGCGATTTTGAAATAATATCACAAATCACATATCCCACAGTGATTAAATACTCTATTGCTGGGTGTGGGGTTCAATTCGCCCCGATATAATCGGGGCTCATTAAAAAAGGAGGTAGTTATGCACACAGGTAAGATCAAGAAACTGGTAAGAGAAAGAGGATTCGGCTTCATCAGCGACACCGACGGAAAGGAGCTATTTTTTCACCAGAGCAGCTTAATCGAGGTTAAGTTTGACGCTTTGATGGAAGATCAAGCAGTAGAATTTGAGGTTGAGACATCGCCCAAGGGGCCACGCGCTATTAGTATACGCGTTACCGGTAAATAATAGTTACCTAAGCTATGAAAAAAGAATTTTTAGCTATGACTGGAGTTTCTATGACGGCCAACACATTGTATTTAAACCGAAATTGCTATCGCCGAGACAGCTGCAATTAAATGTTGCAAGAGCGTATACTAAGTTTTATTCCTTCTCCAGCGCCCTTTCTTTACTCCTTAAATTACGCCTCAAAAATGCCTTTTTCCGCCTTATGGGCTATACCATTGTAAAGAAATGGATAGAGTCTAACTGTAGGATGTGTTGGCTTCAAACCTAAAAGTTTCTATCTCGCTGGCGTATATTTTCAGCTCATTTTATACATTCACGGCGCGCTTCCCGATGATGTCGGGATTTCGCTTAATATCGTATTAAGGTGCTCAAGAATCCGCCCCGACATGTCGGAGCGCCTGCCTGCTCGCCTCGCTTAGTTCGGCGAAGCGGGCCGGCAGGCAGGGATTATATGGTGCGCCGCTTGGTATTAGCCATGCTGAAACCTCGGGGCTTTGGTTCGACTACGCTCACCATTCCTTCGAACCATCCTGAGCAAAGTCGAAGGATTAGCCCGAGGAGCTATGGAAGGTTTCATTATATGTTTAGCAAATTTAAGGGAAAAGTCGCTATTTTTATAGCAAAATTTTCTATTCCCAATTGTTTACTTCTGGTGTAAAATATGTAATATTTTTTTAGATAAAATTAGTTAAACCCAGATTTTGCGTTAGCAAAATATATGCGAAGCATAGCTCTGGGTTCAACCATTGGTTCTGTTTGAAAATAGACGCATTTCGCATTAGCTGAAAGTATTTATTTCCCAAAAAGGCTTGTAACTTTTTCTTACGTTTGCCTTTACGCATATTCTATCATGTAACAAAGAATTGCACAATTTCCATAACAACCTAATGCAAAATTTCGGTTAAATTAATAAAAGGAGTATAAAGATATGGAGAAATTATTAGCATTTAAGAAGTTTGGTTTATCGCAAAATGTTTTAGAGGCGTTGAAGAAAAAAGGATTTGAGGAGCCTACGCAGATTCAGGAAATAATCATTCCTCTTTTTATGAAAGAAGAAGTGGATATCGTCGGCCAGGCCCAAACGGGAACAGGTAAAACTGCTGCCTTTGGTATTCCGCTTATAGAAAAGCTGAAAGAAGGCTCTCGCGATGTCCAGGTATTGATTTTAACTCCTACAAGAGAACTGGCCCTGCAGGTTTCAGAAGAGATAAATTCTTTGAAAGGTAATAAAAACCTACAAATAGTAGCTATATATGGCGGCCAATCTATAGAACAACAGCTAAGAAGGCTGCGCAAAGGTATTGATATAGTGGTTGGTACTCCTGGAAGGATAATTGATCATCTTGGCAGAAAAAGTTTGAATCTAAAAAATATTTCTTATCTTATACTTGATGAAGCTGACGAAATGTTAAATATGGGTTTTATCGATGATGTAGAGGAAATTCTAAAACACACCAGTAGCAACAAAAGAATATTACTTTTTTCTGCAACGATTCCACAGAGGATAGTGAGTTTAGCAGAAAAATATATGAAGAAATATGAAGTTATTAGGGTACAGAAAGAGCAACTCACTGTAGATTTAACTGATCAGATATATTTTGAGGTTGAGTCTTCAGATAAATTTGAAGCACTATGCAGGATTATAGACGTTGAACACGAGTTCTATGGGTTAATATTTTGCAGAACAAAGATAGATGTTGACAACGTTGCGCAGAAACTTATCGACAGAGGCTATGATGCTGAAGGTTTGCATGGAGATATATCGCAGTATCAGAGAGAGCGCATATTAGATAAATTTAAGAAAAAAAGAGTTACCATTTTAGTGGCGACAGACGTTGCCGCAAGAGGTATAGATATAATTAATTTAACGCACGTAATAAATTATGCATTACCGCAAGACCCGGAGTCTTATGTGCATAGAATCGGTAGAACCGGCAGAGCCGGCAAAGAAGGCACAGCTATAACATTTGTTACGCCCGCTGAATACAGGCAGCTCCTATTCATAAAACGTATTGCGAAAACAAATATTAGAAAAGAGCGGCTTCCTGGGATACAAGAGGTGATAAATACCAAGAAAATGAGGATTAAAGAAAAATTGGCAACTATCATTACGTCCGAAGACTACAGTGATTATATTGATTTGGCAGGGGAGCTTTTAAAAGAGGATAAACCGGACAAAGTTTTAGCGGCGCTTCTTAAACATTCTTTTCGGGATGAACTTGATGAGAAAAGTTACAGCGAAATTAGGGAGGTTTCTATTGACAAGAAGGGGACAGCGCGGTTGTTTGTAGCATTGGGTAGCGCAGATGGCATGACCCCTAGAGATTTAGTAGATTTCGTACAGCATAGAACTAAAGTTGAAAGCCGCAAGATTCAAGATGTAAGGATATTTGAAAATTTTTCTTTTATAACTGTTCCCTTTGAGGAAGCGGAAACAATACTCAAAATTTTCAAAAAAGAGCAGAAAGGCAAAAGGCCGATTATTGAAAAAGCGAGGGATAAAAAAAGAGCATAATTTTTATCCGCCTATGCATAAGACGACCCCGACGTAACGTCGGGGTGGATGTCTTTCTTCGCCAAGGCTACGAAGGACTATCCGCCATAGCTTTAGCGAAGGTGGATGAATGCGAAGCGGATAACCCGCCGTAGCCTTGGCGAAGGCGGGTATGCTTCGGCGGATTTCGCCGAAGAATTTGAAGATACCGCGCGGGTGTAAACCCGCGGAGCTTCATTAAGTGAGGTGGAACATGGGACAAAAGGGATTTGATGAGAAAAGAAGGTATGTGAGGCTGGATATAAGAGCAAAGGTAAACGTTTCATATAAAGCAAAAAATACTAAAAAGTCAGAAACAGTCTCAGCATTTAGCAAAAACTTAAGCGTTGACGGAGTTTGCTTTACTGCCGTCAAGAGATTAAAAACAGGAAGTGTTATTAATTTAGATATTTTCCTTAATTCAGAGAAAATACCTCTTCGTTTAAAAGGAAAAGTGATGTGGTCGCGCCTCGTAAAAAAATTAAATAATCAGAAATTATTTGATACGGGAGTGAAACTTTTTACTATAGTAAAGGGAGACGAGAATAAATTCGTTGAGTACGTATGTCTAAAGATGATGCATAATTTTAGCAAATATCTTCACTTATAACAAAGTCCATTATATGGCGGAGAGATACATGCCAAAAACAAAAATAATCGCTACCTTAGGCCCGGCAAGTAGCAGTATGACAATGCTAAGAAAGATGGTTTTGTCAGGCCTTGACGTAGTGAGGTTAAACTTTTCTCATGGAACAGCTGATGAGCATCTTATGCGTTTTAATGCTCTTAGAGAAATCAATAGAAAGTACCATAGGGCAATAAAAGTCATGCAGGATTTAGAAGGTTACCGTATAAGAATAGGAAAATTAGCGAAAGAAATAGATCTTAAAAAAAGGCAAATTATTTATCTTGTCCAGGAGGACACTATCGGCAGTGAACACGAAATTCATTTTGATTATGAAGGGAGCTTGAAAGGCATTAAAAAAGGAAATTTAGTATACATAGACGACGGTAAGATAGCTTTGAAAGTAAAAGGCATAGAAAGAAAGAAACTAAAAACAGAGGTGATTGCAGGCGGTGTTTTAAAAGAAAGAAAAGGGGTAAATATTCCTGAAGCAAAGTTAGACTTTGATGCCTTAACAGAGAAAGACAAAAAAGATATTAAATTTGCTATTCAGTATAAACTTGATTATGTTGCGCAGTCCTTTGTGAATAAGGCGCAAGATATAGAGTTACTTCGTAGCATCATAAAACCTAAACACCCTCAGTGTAAAATTTTTGCCAAGGTTGAAAGCAGAGACGCTCTTATTAATATTGATGAAATTATTGAAGTGGCTGACGGTATAATGGTAGCGCGCGGCGATTTAGGGGTATGTTTGCCTATATATAAAGTCCCTATCCTTCAGAAAGAAATAATAAAAAAGTGTAAACTAGCCGCTAAACCTGTAATAGTCGCTACTCAGATGTTAGAGAGCATGACCGAGGAATTGATTCCTACAAGGGCCGAAGTAAGCGATGTGGCTAATGCCTTATTAGACGGTGCGGACTATTTAATGCTTTCTTGTGAAACTGCGATAGGAAAGCATCCCGATAAAGTTATAGAAATGATGAATAAAATTATAAAATATACAGAAAATTATAGAGAAGAACAAAAAAAGTTCCTCTGCCAATGAACGTGATAGCTTTACTTACGGATTTTGGGTTAAAGGATCATTTTCTAGGGGTAATCAAAGGTGTAATTTTAAGAATTAATCCGCAGGCAAAATTAATAGATATCAGCCACAACATTTTTTCCCATAATATTAGAGAGGCTGCCTTTATTCTTTGCGGTAGTTTTTCTTATTTTCCCAAAGGAACAGTATTTTTAACCGTTGTTGACCCTGGTGTTGGTTCAGCAAGACACCCCATTGCCATAAAAACAAAGAACTATTACTTTGTAGGGCCTGACAACGGAGTTTTAAGCATAGCCGCCCAAAGAGACGGTATAGAGAAAATAATCGCATTAGAAAATAGACGTTACTTTTTGAAGAATATTTCTTCTACTTTTCACGCCAGAGATATTTTTGCGCCGATAGCAGCACACATATCAAAAGGCGCGGATATTTTATCTTTAGGCCCAAGCTCAAGGGGCATAGAAGAGATAAACCTGCCGCCGCCAAAAATAAGCGGCAACACCTTAAAAGCAGAAGTCATCTATGCGGATAAATTCGGCAATCTCATTACCAATATGACAAAAAAACAATTTTTAGATTTTACTAAAGGTAAAGATTTTTCCGCTATCTTAAAAAATAAAAGAATAAAAAAATTGTATTCTTTCTATGCCCAAGCAAAGGGCAACGAGCCTTTTTTTATAGAGGGAAGTTTTTCATTATTGGAAATATCATTAAAGAACAAAAGCGCAAAAGATTATTTTTTCGTTAAAAATATAAATGCTATAAAAATAAACATCAAGCGGTTCCTGTAAGGCAATGCGTACCTTAGAAGAAAAAATAGAACTAAAAGGGATAATAAGGTATGTTTATAAAACAATGGGCAAAGCCATTGCTGATTGCAATATGCTTTCCGAGGGAGACAGAATACTTATAGGTGTATCAGGAGGTATAGATAGTTTATCTTTGCTAAAACTTTTTCAAATGAGAAGGGAGCGTATCC
Source organism: Candidatus Omnitrophota bacterium (assembly GCA_030692055.1). The sequence goes on from JAUYCY010000027.1 coordinate 6,000, forward strand.
CAATAGATTTTGAAATTATGGCTTGCTTTGTGGATACTAATTTTATAAAAGTGCGTTAGGGCCGGGATTTCTTGAACGCATATACTTAAAAGCTCTTAAGAATGCTTTTAAGAAAGCAGAGGTAGGCTATCAATAGGAAAAAGAGTTTTCTGTATCGTTTGACAATGAAGTGGTTGGTAAATTCAGGGTGGATTTTATTATAGAGAATAAGGTAATTGTAGAATTGAAAGCCATAGAAAACAAAATGCCAAAGATTTTTGAATCACAGGTTATTTCTTATTTAAAGGCTTCTGTTTTGAAGGTAGGATTGTTGATTAACTTTGGTAATTCGCGGTGCGAAATCCGTAGGCTAATGATATAGTATCGTTGTAATCGATTTCCTAATCGTTGCAATCATTAGAATGAAAATATTAATAACTGCCGGTCCGACTTGGATAAAAATTGACGAGGTAAGGATACTTACTAGTATTTTTACCGGCGCAACCGGTTTATATTTAGCAGAAGAATTTAGAAAGAAAGGGGATTTGGTGACAATCCTGTTAAATCAGCATTGTCTAAATAAGAATATAAAGGGAATGCGGATTATTTCTTTTAGATACTTTGAAGAATTTAGAGAGAAGATAACCACTGAATTGAAGAAAAATTGTTACGACGCAATAATACATAGCGCGGCAGTTAGCGATTATAGGCTAGAGAGGGTTTTTCCCGCCAGGGGCGCCGCTCTGGCTAACGGACAGGGATCCGCCTTCGGCGGAAAAGGTAAAATTCCTTCTGGAAAAAAAGAGTTGATTTTGAAATTAACTCCTGCAGAAAAAATAATAAAATTAATAAGAAAATTAGCCAAAAACACGCTTCTCATTCAATTTAAGCTTGAAATAAAAAGGAAAGGATTGATAGAGGAGGCGCACGCAAGCCTCAAGGAAAATAAAAGTGATTTTGTAGTGGCAAATGCTTTAGAGGATTTAAAGCTTGGATATAGAGCATTTCTTATCGATAGGTATAAAAAAGTTATTACTTTGAGATCGAAAAGAGATTTATTCTCTGCACTTTGGAAAACGATTATTCATTCTTAGTGTTTTTCTTACTTTACAAAATATAATTAACGGTTTAGAATATCCAATGAGACTTGCCCTTTTTCAAGTTCCCGAAGGGAACGCCGGAAAAAGGGCTTAGTCGAATTTGACCCCCCACCCAGATAAGGTGATGGGCAAAAGTGGAAGTGATATCTATTAAGTAATAAATAAACCTCACATATCAACTAGTCAATATATCGCTGGGTGTGGGGTTTAATTCGCGCTATTATTTTTTTTCTGCGTGCTCGCCTCGCTTCGCGGGCGAAGCGGGCAATACACTTGAAAAAATAATGTGTTCATTAAACAAGGAGGTTTTAGATGGATGTTAAAGAGGAAAAAAACTGGGCGCTATTCTGTCATTTAGGAGGATTACTTTCTTTTATCGTGCCTTTAGTGATTTGGCTTACTCAGAAAGATAAATCTTCATTTGTGGATGAGCACGGAAAAGAAGCCTTGAATTTTCAAATTTCGCTTCTCATCTATTATGCCGGCCTTTTTCTTGTGGGTATGACATTTATTGGCCTTGTTGTTGCTATCCCGGGAATGTTTGCCTTAGGCATCGCGGATATTATTTTCATTATTATGGGCGCAGTTAAGGCGTCTAACGGAGAAAGTTATAAGTACCCTCTTAATTTAAGGCTTATAAAATAAATCTTTTATCCCGAATAGCCAGAAGACCACGGGCATGCCCGTGGATGAATGGGGTTTCTGGCATCGGGATTCCGCCCCACGTGCCAACGTGGGAAGGAATCCCGTAGAAAGGTTTCTGGTACCACATGCATGCACGTGGGGCTCCATTATTTTGCGGAAACTAATAAATAATTAGCCAAGAAGGAGAATTTAGTTTGAAGAAAAGGAATATTTTAGTTGGTGTTTGCGGTGGCATTGCTTCGTATAAAACATGCGAGCTTGTCAGGTTATTTGTAAGGAATGGTTTTTCGGTAAAGGTAATAATGACAGAAGCCGCAGCTAAATTTGTTACGCCTTTAGTATTTCAGAATTTATCCGCCAATCCCGTATATTTGGATATGTTTTATCTCAATAACGAAGAAAATATCCTGCATATTAGTTTAGCCGGGTGGGCTGATATTTGCGTTCTCGCTCCGCTTTCGGCAAATACCCTTTCTAAGATTGCCGGCGGTATCTGCGATAACCTTCTTACTACGGTTGTTTGCGCATTAGGGCAAGAAACAAAGGTTATTTTGGCGCCGGCAATGAATGAGAATATGTGGAAAAACTCCATAATCCAAGAAAACATAGGTAAATTAAAAAAACTAAAAAAATATATTATTTTGGATTCTCAAAAAGGAGAACTTGCCTGCGGTAGCTATGGCGAAGGCAGAATGCCTGAGCCGGAAGAGATTTACAAAAAAATTAAATCAGTTATCGGCCAGCAGTAAACCTCGTTAGAGAACTTCGTTCTTTTGCTCTGTTAGAAAATTCTTTTCTAACAGGGCGAGTGATATGTGCCGACGGTGGCTTTCTCTAACGGGGTAAACGCTTCAAATATATATTAAAATGAGAGAGATTTGGTTGATTATTTTTAGCATATTTAATACGCTAATACTAATACCGCTTTTAATATTATTTTATCGTGCGCGTAATAACGCTAACATTAGTCAGAATGTTATTTCGATAAAAGAAAATCAAGAGCGTATAGAACGCGCAGTTAAAGAAGAAATTTCTCAAAACCGCGACGAGATGAGAAAGTCATTAAAATCATTTGAAGATTCTGTCCTTTCCCGTATGAAAGAAAATGAGAATTCACAAAAAAATCAGCTAGACACATTCTTAAAGCAGCTATCTAGTTTGACTCAGATGAATGAACAGAAGCTCGAAAAAATAAGAGAAACTGTTCAGGAGGGATTAAAGACACTACAGGAAGAGAATGCGCAGAAACTTGAACAAATGCGTTTGACTGTTGATGAAAAACTTCATTCAACTCTTGACCGGCGTTTAGGTGAGTCATTTAAGTTGGTGAGTGAACAGCTTAAGGCGGTGCAGGAGGGTTTCGGCGAGATGAGAAATCTTGCCACAGGAGTGGGGGATTTAAAAAAAGTTTTAAGCAATATTAAAACGAGGGGTATTTGGGGGGAAATGCAGCTTAGTAATTTACTTGAGCAAATTTTAACTGCTGAGCAATATGCCTCTAACGTTATTACTAAGAAAGGAAGTAACGAGCGGGTTGAGTTCGCTATCAGGCTTCCCGGGCGCGACAAAGATGAACACGAGCAAGTATGGTTACCTATTGATGCAAAATTTCCACAGGAAGATTATCAACGTCTCCTCGATGCTCAGGAGCAGGCAAATCCTGATTTGCTGGAAAAAGCAGCAAGACAATTAGAGATGCGTATCAAGGCGGAGGCTAAAGATATTAAGGAAAAATATCTAGACCCACCACATACTACAGATTTTGGAATCATGTTTTTGCCTACGGAAGCCCTTTATGCAGAAGTTTTGCGTATACCCGGGTTAGCTGAGTTGCTTCAGCGCGAATACAGAGTTGTGGTGACTGGGCCCATGAATCTCGTTGCATTGCTAAATAGTTTACAGATGGGATTTAGAACCCTCGCAATAGAGAAGCGTACAAGTGAAGTGTGGAAATTACTTGCCACGGTAAAAACTGAGTTTGCAAAATTTGGGGATATGCTTGATAAAACACACAAGAAACTACAGGAGGCAAGTACTACCATTGAGGATGCATCGAAGAAGTCCCGCACCATAGAACGCACTTTAAGAATTGTCCACGAATTACCTTCTTCGCAGCCAGATAAAACAGTCATTGAGTATATATCAGAAGATGCACATGAAAATAAAAGTGAAAGTAGTTCCCAGGGCTAAAAGGGAAGCCATAGAACCATTTGAGGATGGTTTTAAGATATATCTGAAAGAGCTCGCCCTAGAAGGAAGAGCTAATAAAAAGTTGATTGAAATTTTAGCTGATTTTTTAGGAACAAAAAAATATAATTTACAGATAGTAAAAGGCTTAAAGAGTAGAGATAAGCTTGTAGAAATAAGTGAAATTAACCGATAGAGAATACTGCTATACTATTGAGGGTGTTTTTACACCTTCAGTGGTTGTCGGATTTACTAAGCCTGCCCTAAAAGGCGATCCCGCCCAGGATATAAAAAAGGCGCTTGCTGATTTATACGAAAGTTTTAAAGTGGCGCACCTTAAGCAAATTCATTCCGCGAAAATACATTTAATAAAAGAAGGAGGTATTTACGAAGGAGACGGACTTTTTACCTCTACCTGCGATACGGTTATTGTGGTGCGGACAGCGGATTGTCTACCTATTTTACTGCATAGCCGCAATTTAGGCATAGCAGGAGTCATCCATATGGGTTGGCGTTCAGCTAGAGAAGGAATATTAGATAACATACCCTACGAGCTTTCTTCGTTTAAAGCTCTTGCCGGAGTTGGGCTACGTAAATGTTGTTATGCGGTCGGAAAAGACTTTTTGGAATACAGCAATCTCTCTTCTTTCGTGGGTAAAAATAAAGATGGTTTATATTTTGATCCAACAAGTTTTGCTAAGAACGCTCTTATACGTCACGGCTTAAAGCAAGAAAACTTTTTTGATACTGGTATATGCAGTTTCTGCTCAAAGGGAAATTTCTTTTCTTTTCGCAGGGACAAAACTATAAATCGTACGCTGTCGTTTATTCTTCAGTTAAGGGAAAAATAATTTTAGGAAAATATCCCGTTTATAAAATTATGTGGTAGAATTATACTTCAATTTTTATTAAATAATGATGACTACGATGGAATTAAAGAAAACCCCTCTTTATCAAAAACACATAGCCAATAACGCGCATATGGTTGATTTTGGCGGCTGGGCTATGCCTTTAGAATACGAAAGCATTTTAAAGGAAGCTAAGGCTACGCGTGTAGCTTGCGGCCTTTTTGACGTTTCCCATATGGGAGAGATAGAGGTAAAGGGGCTTGGCGCATTCGCTTTTTTACAGAGACTTACTCCTAATGATATTTCACTTACTAAAAAAGGGCAACTTCAATATAATCTTTTTCTTAACAAGGCGGCAGGAGCAATTGACGATTTAATGGTTTATAATTTTGGGAATAGCTTTTTATGCGTGGTGAATGCATCTAACACAGATAAGGTTTATAAATGGCTTAAAGAGAACCAGAATGAAACAGTAGATATTGCTAACGATAGTTCCAGAATTTGCCTTCTTTCTTTGCAAGGCCCAGCTGCTTACTTAATTATGGAGCAAATTTTTGGTCAAAATATAAATAGCATTAAATATATGCATTTCACTGAAGCCAACCTCGAGAAAGTAAAAATTATTGTTTCTCGTAGCGGTTATACCGGAGAAGATGGTTTTGAGATGTATATTCCTAATAGCGATGTAACATTTTTATGGGATTTACTTTTGGATAAAGGGAAAAACTTGGGGCTCAAATTATGCGGCCTTGGGGCAAGAGATGTTTTAAGGATAGAGGCGGGTTACCCGCTATACGGCCACGAAATCAATGATAGTACTAATCCCATAGAAGCTTCTTTAGAGTGGGCCGTTAAATTTAATAAAGATTTCATAGGCAAAGAACAAATTACTAAGGCAAAAAAAGAAGGGGTAGCAAAAAAAAGAGTAGGGTTTATTATGCAGGAACGCGCTATTGCTAGGCAAGGTTATCAGATTTTCCATAAAGGCAATGTTATAGGTGAAGTTACTAGCGGAACATATTCTGTAAATTTAGATAAATTCATTGGCATGGCGTATCTTGATAAAGATTATATTAAGTCGGATGTTTGTATTGAGATAAAAATCAGAGATAAGTTTTACCAAGCTAAAGTAAGCAATTTTAATTTTATTAAAGTAAGGACTAAGAAATAGAATGAAGATTTTCGGCGAGACGTCGGGGTGTAGCTGAATTTGATACTTGACGCTTACCTTAATTATTTTATCAAGGTAGGTGTCAAGTATTCAATTCGACTAAACAGTTTTTCTGCGCTTATCGCTTGAAAAACTGTAGTCTCATTGAACGTTCTATGTCAAATGAAAAATAGTTCTTTCTCAGAACAATCAAGGGCGATATTCTGTTTTGTTCTTCATCATCGCATAGATAATATCGCAAAGCCTACGCATAAGGCAGGTAAGAGCTTCTTTCTTGCTTTTACCTTCGGCGATTTTCTTGCGGTAATACGTTAGGGCTTTTACATTTTTTGGAATGCCGTTTCTGTATTTGCCTATTTGCGTAAGGGCGATGTAATAAATAGTCGAATGCAGCTTACGCCTTCCGCCGCGGGATTTTCTATGACGTTGTTTTTTACCGCTGGATCTATCGGCCGGGGCTATGCCGGCGCATTTAGCTAACTTATCGCTGTTGGCAAAACGGTTAATATCGCCGATATAATTGATAAGCTTAGCGGCGGCAACGGTATTAACGCCGGTTAAGGTTTCAAGTTTAAGGCCTGTTTTCGGTAAAAGGCCTTTCAGCTCTTTTACAATAAGAGAAATTTCATTTTGCAAAAAGTGGAAATGTTTGATTAAGCTTTTGATAACCTTTATCCGGCATGAGCCTAATTCCGACAGGGAATTTTCAACTAAGGTAAGGCTTAAAATCCTTTGGGCGGCTTTCGTAGATATGGTTTTATTGCTTTTACTTCTTAAAAATAGGCTTAATTCTTTGACGGTAACATCTTTTAAATAAAAAGGGTGGGGGAATTTTTCCCAGAAGCCCAGAGCGCTTTTTGAAAAGGGATCGTTAAACATCCGCTGATAAGCGGGATATTGCTTATAGATAAGCATATGCAGCGGTTTTTAACTTTTGTCTGTTCTTTAACAAGAGCTTCCCGCTGATTAGAAAGCTCTCGGATGGATAAATGGAGCTCATCAACAGAATTGACCGTTTGTAGGCTGTCAAACTCCTGAATCAGCACTTTGGCTATGGCTTTAGCGTCATTAGGGTCACTTTTATCAGGATGAGCTGATTTCGAGCGTTTTCGCTCGGTTTTTACCGGCGGGACATCTTGGACATAGTTGCCGGTAGATATGAGAAAATGCGCAAGTTTTTGGCCGAAAGATTGAGTATCTTCTAAGCCAAAAACCGGAGAAAGGTTGTTTTGCTTAGATACTTCCCAGACACGGGAAACCAGTTCTTTAAAATAGCGGGGGTCGTTACTGATGTCAAAATTAGCCAGATTACGGTTAAGACAATCAGTGAGGCAGATAGTGTGCTGGTCCTTGTGGTTGTCAATGCCGGCAAAAGCTAATGATTCAAGATTTTGCATGATCACCTCCGGATTAAAGGGTTAATAAAGTCACCAGATGGACTTCTGTATTTAGCGTTTTTTCGCAACATTCTATTAACCACTCTGGTGAAAAGATGGCCAAAGCGGGTGGCAGTTCAATGAAAGCGTCTATCCCACACCCAGTAAGCTGGGTGTGGGATGCGCAGAAGGAGGAACAGCCTTGCCCGCTCGCCATCAAGTATAACATAAGTTAATAATTGGTAATTTAACATACAAAAGGAGG
>JAUYCY010000030.1 GCA_030692055.1 Candidatus Omnitrophota bacterium
CTCGGCGAATACCCCGTGGCTCGCCACGGGGATGAAGCCGAAATCGTAAACGTAGTTGACCTCATTCCAAGGCAATGAATGAACCAGTGATAATATTAGCATAGAACATACTCCGCGGCTTGCCGCGGAGACTGGTTGATTTAGATCGCAGTAAACTTCATTTAGGCACGCTATTTACGCAAAAAGCGGTACGAATTATATTTTCCCTTACACCAGACATAGTACACACTCAATATCGTCTTCTTGACACAGATAGGGTGATTTGATAATATTTATAAGTATACATGCCAAAAAAGGGGATGATATGAAAAATCAATTAATTTCATTAGTATTTATAACAATTGTTTTGAGTCTATCTTTAGTAGGGGGAGCTTTCGCGCAGGATTTTTCCGCAGATATAGTAAATACCAATAGTAGCGGCACATCTACAGGTAAGATTTTTGCGACAAAAAATAAAATCCGCATGGAAGTCAACGGGGTTGTTTCTATAACACGTATGGATAAAAATGTAATATGGGTGCTTATGCCAAACGGTAAAATGTATATGGAGCAGCCTTTTGATCCGGCAGCATTTATTGGAGTAGGGGAAAAGGTATCCGGAGAAACAGAAAGAACCTTTTTAGGCGAAGAAATGGTAGATGGCAGAATGGCTAAGAAATATAAAGTGGTATCTAGCTTATCAGGAAAGCAGCAAACTATATTACAGTGGGTGGACAATGCTTCTTCTATCCCAATAAAAATAGTAGCCCAGGATAATAGCTGGGCTATTGAATATAAGAATTTACAGGTAGGTAATCAATCAGATTCGTTATTTGCGTTTCCCTCTGACTATAAAAAATTTTCTATCACAGACGACATATCACAACAGCTAAAAAAGCTTAATGAATTACAAAGGTAATATTTTTAAGTTTTTTTCTTCGAATTAACCCCTGTAAATTAAAATCCACACGCCAATTATAAGTGGTATAATTAATAAATAAATTGAGGAATAGCATTCTGATGGGTATTTTGAAATATTTTTAAGGGCATTTTTATGAAGAGTTTAGTAGTTTATTATTCTCATTCAGGAAATACCGCTTCTGTTGCGCACAAGTTATGGTCAGCTTTATCTCAAAGAGGCGATGCAGAGATTATAAGATTAGAATATAGTCGCGGTGTTAATAACCCCGCGATGAGATTATTGTATCGAATAATCCCTGCATTAACACCTTTATGGGAAACCGTTAGTGATCTAAAAAATTACGATGTAATAGGTTTTGGTATACCTGTTTTAGCTGGGCATCCTTCCGCAGCCATAATTAAATATATCAATATGTGTGAGTATGCTGGGAATAAAAAGATAGTTTGTTGTTATGTGTATAGCGTGGAGATAAGCGCTAAACAATGCGTGCGACATGTGGAAAGAATTCTTAAGAAAAATAGACAAACTACAACGGCAAAATTATTCATTCATTGGACTAAAGTAAGAGATGAGCAATTTGTAAATAAAGCCATTGATGAAGCTTTAGCAAAACTTGCATAAAGCCCGCCCGCGCGCACGAAAAATCAACCAGTCTCCGCGGCAAGCCGCGGAGTATGTTCTGGTATGGGAAAGTATAAAACACTTTCCCAACCACTGAACCTTCGCAAGGAAGGTTCTGAGTCCCGCTTTTGGCGGGACGAAGTTTCTTGTATACTAATATTATCACTGGTTCATTCATTGCCTTGGAATGAGGTCAACTACGTTTACGATTTCGGCTTCATCCCCGTGGCAAGCCACGGGGTATTCGCCGAGAGAGAATAAATAAGCTCTATATTCATATTTACACTAGCTTAGCAAGCTATGCTATTATTATAGGAGAGTAGTTATGGAAACAAAAATTGAAGTGGTATTCTTGAAAGAAGATATTTTTCAGGTAAAAACACAGGATTCTAAGGCAGAACTTTTTATTGATAAGGCTAAAGAAGGTTATAACCCTGCCGGGCCTAATCCTTTAGAATTATTTTTATCTTCTCTGGGCGCCTGTATAGGGGTTTATGCGAAAAGGTATCTATCTATGCATTCCGTAGAATTTAAACAGCTTAATATAGAGGTAAAGGCGGATTTTTCGCAAGATTCTCCCGCGCGCTTAGTCAATATAAAAGCATTAGTCCATACTGATGCAAATTTAGGCGATAAGCGCGATGTTTTCCTGCGCTTTATTTCTAATTGTCCCATTCATAACACAATTAAGCATACCAAAGAAATAGAAATCAACATAGGTTGAGGCTAAGGTTTAGGCTAAATTATATTATACGGAGATAATATTAGTGAAAGATCCGATTTGTGGGATGCAAGTTAAGGAAAACGAAGCTTTAAGGCTAAGCCATAGCGGCAAAGATTATTATTTCTGCAGCAGCCATTGTAGAGATAAGTTTATTAAGCTTCAGGGCATAAAAGAGCCGGTTTGCAGTATTTCAACAAAGAAGCCTTTCTTCAAAAATAAACTTTTTATTGTCAGCGCAGTAACTGTTCTATTACTAATCGTTTCATTATTTATTGCGCAATTAGAACCATTTCGCAAAGCATTTTTAATTTATATAAAAAGTATCTGGTGGGCAATATCGTTAGGGTTATTACTTGGCGGTGTCATTGATTACTATGTTCCGCAGGAATATATTTCTAAAATTCTTTCCCGCCGCCATCCTAAAACTATTCTAAACGCTGTGGGCTTAGGATTTTTAATGAGTGCTTGTAGCCACGGGATACTGGCACTCTCTATACAGCTACATAAAAAAGGCGCGTCCAACCCGGCGATAATTAGTTTTTTACTTGCCAGCCCCTGGGCTAATTTTACCATTACTTTAATGCTTTTTAGTTTTTTTGGCTTAAAAGGACTGCTCATAGTTGTATCTGCTATAATTGTTGCCATTAATACCGGTCTTATATTTATGTTTTTAGAAAGAAAAGGGTTAATTGAGAAGAACAAAAATATTGTAGAATTTTCCGAAAATTTTTCTATAATAAAGGATATAAAAGCGCGTATAAAGAGCTATAAGTTTTCTCTGGCCACTTTAACAAGCGATTTTAAGGGCGTTATCAAAGGCAGCCTTGCTCTTACGGATATGGTGCTTTGGTGGATTATTTTGGGTATACTTATCGCTAGTTTTGCCGGCGCCTATATACCTACCCATATATTCCACAAATTTATGGGCCCGACGATTCTGGGGTTACTGGTAACATTAGCGCTTGCTACGGTAATAGAAGTTTGTTCAGAGGGGTCATCTCCTTTAGCCTTTGAAATATATAGACAAACCGGGGCACTGGGAAATAGCTTCACTTTTTTAATGGCCGGCGTTGTCACTGACTATACGGAAATCGGTCTCATCTGGGCTAATATCGGCAGGCGCACCGCACTTTGGCTACCGCTCATTTGCGTGCCGCAGATTATTCTTCTGGGTTATTTATTTAATATATTTGCTAGGTAACAAAGGATAGATTATGGCTAAGATAAAAATTGACGCATACGGCTTGCTAAAAAAAGTTAGGGCGCAAAGACCGCTAGTACATCATTTGACTAATTGGGTAACTATCTACGACTGCGCGAATATAGTGAAGGTGCTGGGAGCCTCTCCGGTTATGGCGCACGCAAAAGAAGAAGTAGCGCAAATGTCCGGCATTGCTTCCGCTTTAGTTTTAAATATCGGGACACTAACTATAGATTTTATCGACGCAATGAAAATCGCCGCGCGTAGCGCCAATAAGAAAAGTATTCCTGTTATTCTTGATGTCTGCGGCGCCGGCGCGACAAAATTAAGAGATGATAAATGCTTTGAACTTTTAGAAGAAGTAAAAATTAATGTCATAAAAGGCAATTCTTCGGAAATAGCAAAGATAGCCGGAGAAAACGTCGTAACCAAAGGCGTCGATTCAACCAAAGTTGAAAAAAACCTGATTAAAATTGCAGAGAAATTGGGCAGACAATATAATTGCACAGTAGTTATAACCGGCAAAGAAGATATTATTGCCGGCAAAGAGAAAACATATATTGTTAAAAACGGCCACGAGCTGATGAGCCACGTCGTCGGAACGGGCTGTATGGCAACTTCTGTAATCGGCACATTTTGCGCCGTAGATAAATATTTAGCGCTAGCTGCAGCAAGCGGCCTAGTATGCTTTGAAATCGCCGCAGAACTTGCCGCAGAAAAAGCAAAAGGGCCGGCCAGTTTTAAGGAAATAATGTTTGATTGTATCTATAGCCTTGATAAAGAAACCATTGATAAAATGCAGAAAGTAGAAGCATGTTAGCCCGAAAAATGCTTTTACATACAAATCATTTTTCGCCTACGGCAGCCCTAATTTTACAAAATAGGAAATTTGCTAATGCCAAAAGAAGAGCTGATTTAGTAGGTAATACTGTAAAATCAATCACTTTCAGTAAAATTAGGGCTGGGTTAACCCAGCCCTTTATTTCTACGAATGAAAAACCTTCTTATGAAGAATAAAGGGCTGCCCAAAGAGCAAAAAATACATTTTTCAAATGTATTTTTTGGGTTAGGATATTATTTTATCACCGATGCCAATTTAAGCCGCAAAGGAAATATTAGTGATGTAAAAACAGCTATAGCAGCCGGAGTTAAGTTTATTCAATACCGTAATAAAGAAACGAATACAAAACTTTTATATGAAGAAGCATTAAAATTAAGGAAAATATGTAAAAATGCCAAGTTTATCATTAACGACAGGGTTGATATAGCTTTGGCAGTTGGCGCTGACGGTGTGCATTTAGGTAGAGAAGATTTACCGTATAAGATTGCGCGTAAACTTCTTGGGAAAAAAAGAATTATCGGGCTTACGGTGCATAACTTAAAAGATGCATTAGATGCCCAAAAAATCGGCGCAAATTATTTAGGGGTTTCGCCAATTTTTTCCACGGCTACTAAAAAAGACGCAGGATTACCTTGCGGGATAGAGTTCGTCAAGAAAATAAAAAAACAAATCCATATTCCTATTGTAGCTATCGGCGGCATAAACTTATCTAATGTAAGACAAGTAATTAACGCGGGCGCAGATGCTATCTGTGCTATCTCCGCGGTGGTAACCGCGCCCAATGTCAGGGGAAAAATAGAAGAGTTTCAGAAGCTTTTTGGGTGATGTTGACACACACGCTTTTATAAAAATTTCTAAATCCCGCCTTGTCATCCCCTAGAAGGTTAAGTTTTTGATTTCGGATAAAAATTCCTTGACTTATCTAACTAATACTATACAATTGTATATACATAATGAAAGATATCAGGTGGAGCGCTCTAAAAAGTGAACGGTTAAGGAGGACGCGGGGTGCGGGATTTGAAGATATTATAGCAGCTGAGTTTATCGCCGTTAAGCGCCACCATAGACGCCAAGACCAGCCTATTATGCTATTTAAACATAAAGGTTATGTTTGGATTGTTCCTTACGTTGAAGAGAAAGATTATATTTTTCTAAAGACCTTGTATCCCAGTAGAAAATATACAAAACTTTATAAAAAAGGAGTGTTGAAATGAGAAAAACACATTTAACGCGGCAAGAAAAAGCTATTGAGAACAGTCTTTTGAGTGGCGAGTATTTTAATATTAGCAAAGGTGAATTTGAGGCGATTGCTCAGGCCGTAGCTAATCGTAAAAAAGACGCTGTGCTTAATATTCGCGTAAACAGCCAAGACCTTAAAAATATTAGGCAGAAGGCCCAAAAGCTTGGAATTCGCTACCAGACCTTTATTTCAGAACTCCTTCATAGAATTGCGCAGGCAAATTAGAAAAATTAACCAAACCTTTGCCTACCGGCAGGCAAGTCACCCCGGAGAAGGGTTTTGGTTATGCTGATATTTATCGTTTTTATCTTGACAGTTATACAGAGAGGAGTATATTAGAATCAAAATTAGGCAAAAGTCCCGAGTTTGAAGGACTAAATCCCGGACTATAAAATCCTATAAGGATGACCCCGACCTTACCAAAATCATAAATGATTTTGGGGTCGGCCTCAAAAGGTAGATTCCTAGCGGAATCTAGGTCAAAGTAAAACCTTCGGAAGACTAACTATAAATAACCGAAGGTTTTTTCATTTTAGAAAGTTGAGCTTCCTTGGTCTAATAAATAAGGATGCGAAATCCTTCGTAGCTTCAGCGAAGAAGGATAAAACCTTCGCAATAGAATGATGCGAAGGATTTTTTATTTATAGGGAGGTAATTTATGAAAGAAATAATAATTCACGAAACCATTGAGCAAAAAATTTTTATCATTCGTGGACATAGGGTTATGCTAGATGCTGATTTAGCCGTGCTCTATGAAGTTTCCACAAAAGTTCTTATCCAGGCAGTAAAGCGAAATATATCACGTTTCCCAAGCGATTTTATGTTTCCGCTTACAGATCAAGAGTTTATGACTTTGAGGTCACAATTTGTGACCTCAAAACGAGGTGGTAGAAGATATCTACCCTATGTTTTTACCGAACAGGGGGTAGCGATGCTTTCCAGCGTCCTCAACAGCGAACGAGCGATACAGGTTAATATTGCCATTATGCGAATATTTGTTAAGCTTCGCGAAATTTTCTCAACTCACAAAGAACTTGCCCATAAATTAAGCGAACTTGAGAGAAAAATTGAAAAACATGACGAGGAAATAAAAGGGATATTTGAGGCAATCCGTCAACTTATGGCTGTAGAAGAAAAACCTAAGCGTAAAATTGGATTTCATAGTAGCTAACTATATAGGGCATAAAATGGCATTATCCCTGTTCTCTTGCGTTCGCAGGGACTGCGCTGAATAAAAAATTAAATGTGCTTGATCACGAAAACCCCCGATACTACCGAGAAACTTAACATTTTATCGCGTGATTCTCGCTATGACCTTGCCTGCGCCTGCGCTACGCGAGAAGATGAACATCGTAAGCGTTCAAAAGAAGACAAATGGATATATCCGGTGAGTTTGCCTAGCGGCGGCACAACTTTTATCTTTAAGACTTTGCTTTCTAATGAGTGTATCAATAACTGTAAATATTGCCCGCTAAGAGCTGGCGTAGAGTCAAGGCGTTGCTCACTTAGCCCGGAAGAGTTAAGTAAGACCGTCCTTTCTTATTATAAAGCCCACAGAGTAAACGGCCTTTTTTTAAGCAGTGCAGTAGCAAATAGCCCTGATACCACCATGGAGCAGATTAATCGCGTGGCGCTAATTTTACGCAGGATGCAATTTAGAGGTTATATTCATTTAAAAATAATTCCCGGCGCATCTGACGCCGCAATCCGCCAAAGCCTGGCTCTTTCAAACGCTGTATCTTTAAATATAGAAACTGCCGGCGAAGATAACTTTAAACATCTAAGCACTACCAAGAATTACCTGCGTGATATTATCCGCCCTATACAATTAATTAGCCGGCTTACCGCAAAAGGTTCTTCGTATGGCGGCGTTAAACAAACTACCCAGTTTGTGGTGGGCGCATCGCGCGAAACCGACAAAGAAATTATTAATTATTCTTGGAAATTATATAAAGAATTAAGTTTAAACCGCATTTATTTTAGCGCTTACCAGCGCGGCGCAGGCTCCCAAGAGCTACCCGGCGAACATTCAGATTACACTAACAGCCAAATTTTAGCGCGCGAACACCGCCTGTATCAAGTGGATTGGCTTATCCGTAAATATGGATTTCGCGCAGAGGAGATTCCTTTAGAAGCTAACGGCAATTTATCTTTGGAAGTTGACCCTAAAGAGCTGTGGGCAAAGCTTCATCCGGAATTTTTCCCCATAAACATAAATTGCGCCGATAAATACAGTCTCTTACGTGTTCCCGGCTTAGGCCAGATTATGGCCGAGAGGATACTTGAGCTTAGGGGAAACGGAATTAAGCTGCATTCTTTAGAAGAAGTGGGAAAGGTCGGGAAAATCCTTAAAAAAGCCGTAAAATACATAGCATTTTAGCCAAATTATCTTTTTAGAGAAGGTATATTATTATCCTTGTAAAAGATAAAAAACGGAATATAATCCGTTTGACAATAAAGGTGCAAAATGAAACTGAAATTTGGTTAGATTTATTAAGGTAATCTTCTAAGAATAGGGGGTTGCTTTATTTGGTTTAAAAATATAATTTCAAGTTTCAAGGGCTGACCCCATTATTTGTGTTTCCTGGTTAAGGGGATAAATAAGTATTGTGGAGAGGAGGCGAGGTTGATGAAAAAACAATATTTTCTTTATTTGCTTTTGTCATTTATTGCCGGGATTGTCTTTTTTACCGGGCTAATTCCAACAAGGGCACAGGAACAGGATAACCCGCCGAATAATCTCTTGGACCCTTTAAGAAAAGGAACAGGAGAATTAGAAGATGTTGAGCCAGAGATGTCTGCTTCTAAAGTTATCATTGAACAGCAGCTTAAGCGCTTCTTAGCGGTTATTGCTGCTATGAATGAAGCAGAAATACAAAGTCTTAATTCAGGCGCAGTGTCAATGCCTGACGCTATGTTAAAGGCCTTAAAGAATCAAGCTATGACGCCGGATGAATACCAGGAAATTTCCGATGCCATTTATTTTGCTAACATAACGCTAAGAGAACAATCTATGCAGCTTATGCCCGAAGCTGACGACGCTGCCTTTGAAAAGGTACTCGATGCGCATCAGGATATTAGTGAGGTAGATAAGCAGGCCATGCGGGAAAGCCGTGCCAAAAAACAGGGTTGGTATAAAGGAACAAAGTCAGCACCGCTTGCAAATTTAGAATTAGTCGACCGCTATTGGAAAGAAATCAATGAAGGGCCTCGGCAGGACATTAGATACTACGACGATTTTCTGCCTACGCAAAAGCCATTATCCGGCAAGTGACGAAAATAGTGCAGCTAATTAATAAAATTAAGAGAAAGGGTTTTTATTTGTTATAAAATAAAAGTTGCGCGATAGCGATAAAGATTCTAAATGAGGGTATCTCTTATAGAAATATCCTTATTTGTCGCAGCGCCTTTTTAAGTCAGGAGGGTAAGATGATTAAAAAAATCACAGCCATTATTTTAATCTTAATCCTTATCTTTATGGTTCAAACGATAAAAATAGAAGCAAGCCCCGCCGTCGAATATACGGTTACTATCAAGGTGGTTGACAAAAACGATAACAGGCCTATTTCTGGTGTAATAGTAGGGTATTTTACAGTCGTAACCACTATGGAATCGCCGACTGATGCAAACGGCATCGCATCTTTTGTTTTATCCGAAGCAAGGACGTATAAATTTTTTGCATATCACCCGGATTATAAAAATATACAACAAGAGTTAATTATAGATAGTACAAGCCCAAAGAATTCGGAGATGACATTAACGTTAGAACCGCTAAAACAAAAAAATGGAGTATTTGTCACTATCAGTTTGGTTGCGCAGGACGATAGGCAGCCGGTGCCGGATGCAAAAGTATATTTGTCCGGAAGCGTGCTTAAAGCTGTCTATAGCGGTGTTACTGACCAGGCCGGTAAACTTACCTTGTTCGTTACCGACGGCGGAAAATATACGGTTGATATATATCATAGTAATTTCAAAACAGTAAAAGGCAATTTGGAAGTGAATATTTATGGAGACCAAAAAGATTATCCGCTCACCTATGAACTACAAAGGCAGGATAAAAGACGGACAGGCGAAGAAACTAAACAATTAAAAATTCAAGTAAACGGCAGCGATGAGAACGCAGGCACTAAGCCGCTCGCCGGCGCGACTATATATTTTGGAAATGATTCAAGGAAAACAGACAAAGACGGCATTGCTGTATTTGAACACAATCTGGAAGTAGGAACGTATGGTAAATTTTATGTTGAAGCTCAAGGTTATGAAACTAAAGAGGAAAGTTTCGTGGTCGGTCAATACGCAAGAACCCCCTTGGTACACCGGCCGTCTCGCTGGCAGCGTTGGCTAAGATGGGGATTAGACACAGGCACGCCTGCCGATACCATTATTACGACAACATTAGTTCCGGCAAAAAAAGATGCTTTAGTATTTATCGTCGAAGTAACCGATGCCGAAAAAAATAATCAGTTGATAGAGAACTCCACGGTTGAATTAAAATTATGTAATCCCGTTGTTATTGAGGGAAAGCAGAAAGGGATATTTGCTGTCGTAGAGACTTCCTCCGGTAGGGCAAAATTTACTATACCGGCTAATCTTTTGGCAAACATCTGCAGTGTGCGCGCCTCCCACCCAAAATACGAAGAACGTTGGAGCGATATTGACCAGAAACTTTTGGCCTTGTCAACCGAACCGCGGTATTTTGCTATTTCTCTAAAACCAAAAAAAGAAGAACCTCAGGGCCAACTTCCAGATTTTGAGTGGCAACTTACCAAAACCGTGCAGGACCCAGGCAATCTTACCGGTAAGGCAATCGGAGGATATAATGTATGCGACGTTTTAACGAAAAGTAGTGCCACTATCCATAATGACAAACTTCCAGGAACCCGGACTTCTGTGCAAGCTTCAGCTGACATACCACAGACCCTTAAGCCAAATCAGAAATTCAATATTACCATGAGTGTTTTTTGCACGACTGAAGGTGAATATTGCTGCATAGACGCAGGAGTTGCTACAGACGGTATAGAATGTACGCCAACGAAGCGTGTGGGCGGCTGCAGCAAAGGCAGCAAATCAATGACTGAATCTCAAGTGTACGAGTGCACTGCACCCAAGGTACAACATTACGATACGCTCGCAGTAGCCCCATTTGTGGGAGGTTTGGGTGTAATGGCGAGGTATGAGTACACGGAAAAAAAATTAATTGAGTATCAGCCAGGATCCTCATCTTCTTCAAGCAAAGAATCTACTGCTTCTAATACCGTCTCGCAGGCATCTACGGCGGCGGGGGTTGAATCTATTCTTAGCTACCTTCCGGTGCCAAGTATGGAGCCGGATACAGACCGTCCGGGCATGGACTATGATTCTTTTGAACTTTCTGTAGATGACCCCAAGCAATGCCAGAACGCATGCGTCATGGATACTAATTGTAAGGCCTACACGTATGTCAAACCAGGGATACAAGGGAAAGCGCGTTGTTATCTAAAAAACGGAGTTCCGTCGTCGCGCAAAAACAACTCTTGCATTTCTGGCGTGAAACCTTAGTCGGCCGCTAAACAAAAGTATTCATATTATAAATAGACAATATGGATAAAGTTAAAAGACCAGTTGGTATCATAGCTATTGCAGCGTTCTATTTGTTCTTATCACTTCTTTTTCTGTTTGCATTCTGTATTGGTTTTATTGCGATATTTACTCCTGCTACAAGCCCCAAACCTGACGTTATCCCCTGGTTTTTGGGTTGGATTTATGCTTTTTTATGTGCCATCGGATTGTTCCGAAGGAAGAAATGGGGACGCATACTCGTGTTGATCTCTGTGACGCCGTGTTTTGCCATAAGCATCATCGGTATCCCCGTGATGGTTTTTCAAAATCAATGGTTGCTTGTTTGGGTGCCCTATTCGGTACTCCTTGTACTCTCTACAGTAGTTTTGGTTTACTTTACGAGACCCAAGATCAAGGAATACTTTAGAGAAAGAGAAGGGAGAGGAGAGGATGGTCCACCAAAAAGGGAGCTGGTAGCAGGGTAGCGAGGTTAGGCCTACCCGTCACATTAGTCTTTATTAAGGCGGGTTCGCCAATGGCGGAAAAGCTGAATTTTTCCCCTCCTCAAAAAATCCCTAGAGAATAACGGGGTCAGACCTCGAGATGTTAGATAATTTGACAAATACCTAATAGATACCGATGTATGAATAACAGAGATAACAAGGTCAGATACTGAAAGCTGAATCTTTTTCCTGCCTACAACTTCTTCATTACCCCGAAACACCTATATACTCAAAAAATCTCTTCGATATTTTTTAAGAGTGTTTCAGGGTAATTCGACTAGGTCTTTTTTGCTGTTACAAAAAAGTCAAGTCTCATTACCTCAAAAAATTCCCAAAATCTATTAAATAACATGACACTTCGACTTCGTCCTTCGACTGGCTCAGGACGAACCCTGAGCGTAGTCGAACGGGTTCGCTCAGTGTCAACCCTTCGACCATACTCAGGGTTGATTACACACCCGCCTACGCTTTTAGCGGAAAAGCTTCGGCGGGCAGGGATTAATACAATCGCAAATTACTTAACCATATTCCACCGCGTAGGTGGAATCTTGGTTTTAGTTGTGTATTTTATCCTTCCGCAGTAAAATATGTGCGCCGAAAAAATGCATTTGCTGGCTATCCACCAGGATGCCCTGCTAGGCTAAAAAGCTTTATAACCGTCTAAGGTGTATTTTGTTATGTGATAGCCGCATGTACTATTTGGTGGGCGGCATTTTTTCGGTATACCTCGACGTTACCTGAAATTTACCCCTAAATTACAAAGAAACTTATATAGAAGTATAGAAGACGTATTGTTTAACCCTTTGTTATGTAAGCGGTTAAAGAACAAATATTGATTCAAATGGATAACGGGGTTAGTCATTGAAAAAGGGATAACGGCTTCAGGCACTGCCCGCCACTTAAACATTTATTTAGGCGGGTCCGCCAATGGCAGAAAAGCTGAATCTTTTCTTACATCTGACTTTTTCATTACCCCGAAAACACCTAAATACTTAAAAAATATCGTAGAGATTTTTTAAGAGTGTTTCGGGATAATTCGGCTACGCAACTTTTCGGCACTCATTACCCCTCGCCTCTAGGTATCTGGAAAATTTCCTGGCCTCAAAGGCCTGAAAAATTTTCCAGAAAGGCTTCGGGATAATTCGCACTAATATTTTTTCTTCGTGCCTAAGCACTTGAAAAAATATTGTGCTCATTACCTCAAAAAATCCTCAAAATCTGAATCTTGCCCGGCTCACCCAGGTACATAAAAATTTTACACTACATTTTTAATTTTTTGGTATAATGTAGTGTAAAATCAAGGAGGGCACAATGAACATACTAAAAGGTATTTTATCGGAGGGCAAAGAATATTATCTTGATGTTAAGCAAAAGATAGAGAAGAAGCTCGCGGTTCTTCCCAGAGGAAGCATTAAGGAACGTAAAATCGCCGGTCAGAAGTATTATTATCTACAACAACGAATAGGAAAAAAAATAATCCATAAATATTTAGGAAAACAAAAGCCGGAATCCCTAATAAAGCAAATAAAAGAACGAGAAGTTTTAAAGGCTGAGCTAAAAAAGGTAAACGATTCTCTTAAAATAATAAGGAAATCAGAAGGAAGAAAGCATGTTTGAAGTTATCAATAAAATTCTTAGGGTATTTTCTGATAACGGCCTTTTCGAGGAAGGCGTAGAACTTATTGGAAGCTGGTGTTTTCATCTCTACCAAAAACATTTAGGCGCAAAAAGTTTTCCCTTAAGGACACAAGATATTGATTTCTTGATACCGAATCCTTATCGTGGAAAAGAGCATAAAGGTTTTATAAAGCAGTTAGAGGATTTAGGTTTTAGCTGCGATTTTAATAGCAATGGCTCTTTATATCTTTGGAGCGCAGATTTTAAAATAGAATTTATAACTCCCCTGAAAGGGCACGGATTAGAACGGAGCATAAAAATTAAAGCATTTGGCTTCAATGCCATACCTTTAAGATTCGTAGACTTGTTACTCGTCCAACCGATTAATATAATCGATAATGGTGTTAAAGTAAAAATACCCAATCCTTCTAACTTTTGTCTGCATAAACTTATTATTGCATCCCGCCGGAGTAAAATAGATAAAAGTTTAAAAGATTTACAACAGGCAATTTGCACTTCCGTGATTGTTAATGCCGAGGAAATCAAGGAATTATTTAATTCTTTACCAAAAAAATGGCGAAACGCAGTTTTAAGAATGTTGGAGAAGTCTAAAAAAGAATTACCTTTATTGCTTGAAGAAATTGCTAAGCTCGAATTTACACTACAAGATATTAAAAAATAAATGATGTAGTGTAATAACAGGCTTAGCCCGCCTAATGGGTAATTAGGCGCGAGTCTATCGTAAAAATAAGTTGACACTAACACTTTCCGTGATTAAATAGCATTGGAACTGGAAAACGGGGAGGCCGAAAGGCCTGAGAGTTCCCGCGAATAGCGGGATGACCCGATGAACCTGATCTGGATAATCCCAGCGTAGGGAAGAGGTGTAATTATTTTAGACCCTTATGTCGCTGGCATAAGGGTTTATTATTTAATACACGAATCAACACGAATTACACACGAATATTTACGAATAAAAATTCGTGTCAATCAGTGTGAGCGCGAAGCGGGAATTCGTGATTATTCGTGTTAGAATTATTATCAAAAGCAGTTTTAGAGATGAATAATACAAATAAAATTAACGACTATAGTCTATATCTGGTAATTAGCGAGGAGTGCGCAAAGGGCAGAAATATACTTGAGCTTACGCAGATAGCGTTAGATGCAGGCGTGGATATTGTGCAACTGCGTGAGAAAAAAAAGACTAAAGAAGAACTTGTAGGGCGCGGGAAAGAACTTTTATCTCTTTGCAGGAAAAAAGAGAAAACATTTATAGTTAATGATGACCCTTACCTTGCGAAAGAAATTGGCGCCGATGGGGTTCATATGGGGCAGGAGGATATTGAGAAATTGCCGCTACCTCAAATTAGGAAAATAATAGGCAACCAAAAATTAATAGGTATTTCAACGCATTCTTTTGAGCAGTTTAAAGAGGCAAACAGAAGCTCTGTTGATTATATTTCTTTCGGGCCTATTTTTTGCACACCGACAAAGAATTATTGTATTGGCACAGATGATATTGGCCGTGTTTTAGATACAGCGACTAAGCCGGTTTTTTTCATCGGGGGCATAAACCTTTCCAATGTCAATGAGTTGTTACGTAAGCGCGTAAAAAACATCGCTTTAATTAGAGCGATTTTAGAGGCGAAGGATGTACAAAAAGCAGCCGCGGCCTTTAAAGAAAAGCTAAGGCAGGCAAAAGGAGGCTATAATTAATGGTTGTAAAAATAAACGGTAAAGAAGAAATAATTACAGAGAAACTTACGCTTTCAGAGTTCGTAAGCAATAGGGGGTTATGTTTTGACAAAATAGTCATAGAGCATAATTCTCTTATTGTAGCGAAAGAAAATTGCGAAGAAATTATTTTAGAAGAGAATGATAACTTAGAAATTGTAAGTTTTGTGGGAGGAGGATAATCGTGGAAGATTGCTTGGAAATAGGCGGTAAAAAAATTAAAAACAGGCTTTTCATCGGAACCGGAAAATTTTCAAGTTATTCGCTTATGAAACAAGCCCTAGAGGCATCCGGTGCAGAAGTAGTTACTGTTGCGCTAAGGCGGGTAGACTTACAACCAAAAGCGGAAAACATTTTAGACTATGTTCCAAAGGGATGCATTATTATGATAAATACATCCGGAGCGCGTAATGCCGACGAGGCAGTAAGAATTGCGCGCCTGGCAAAAGCAAGCGGCGCCGGAAACTGGATTAAAATAGAGGTTATTGCTGATAATAAGTATTTATTGCCGGATAACCTTGAAACTTTAAAAGCTACAGAAGTTTTAGTCAAAGAAGGGTTTGTAGTTTTGCCGTATATGAGCCCGGATTTAGCTATGGCGCGTAGAATGCTTAATGCCGGGGCGGTCGCGGTAATGCCATTGGGCTCTCCCATTGGTTCTAACCGCGGGTTTAAAACAAAGGAGCTTGTACGAATTATGCTCGCAGAATTGAAAGCCCCAGTCGTAGTTGATGCCGGGCTAGGTAAGCCTTCAAGCGCCTGCGAGTGTATGGAAATGGGCTGCGCCGCCGTGCTTGTTAATACGGCAATCGCAATATCAAAGGACCCGGCAAATACAGCAAAGGCATTTAATCTGGCAGTATGTGCAGGTAGAACGGCTTATCTTTACGGTTTACCTTGCCAAGGTGAGCTTTCAAGCCCATCCTCCCCGCTTACGGGTTTTTTACGAAACGAAAGTGAGCAAAAATTATAAATAACTAAATCCCAAGACACATTAACCAAACTTAATTTTTTATATGAGTTATTACGAAATTTATAATCAATATAAAGGCATAGATTTAGATAAAAAATTTAGGGAAGTTCGTGACCCGGATATAGAAGCTTCTTTAAAAGCCGACAATTTAAACTCAGAGCGCCTCATCACTTTACTATCACCCCAAGCCCAGAATCATCTGGAAGCTATGGCGCAAAAAGCCCGCGATGTAACTTTACGCTATTTCGGGAAAGTCATTCAGCTTTATACGCCTTTATATTTATCTAATTACTGTGACAATAGTTGTGTTTATTGCGGATTTAATAGGCAAAATAATATAGAAAGAAAAAAGCTCGACCCTAGCGAAGTAGAAAGAGAGGCGCAATTTATCGCTGATGCCGGTTTAAAGCATATCCTTATACTTACCGGAGAATCCAGAAAGATTAGCCCGGTAAGTTATATAAAAGGATGCGTAAAGCTTCTAAAAAAATATTTTATTTCCATCTCCATAGAAGTTTATCCACTTACCGAAGAAGAATATGCTGTTTTAATTTCCGAAGGTGTTGATTCGCTTACCATATATCAGGAAACCTATGACGAAGAGTTATACGCAAAAATGCATCTTGCCGGCCCAAAAACAAATTATTGTTTTAGGCTGGA
Organism: Candidatus Omnitrophota bacterium; assembly: GCA_030692055.1. The sequence goes on from JAUYCY010000030.1 coordinate 16,554, forward strand.
TGCGCCAGAGCGAGGCGCAAGGGCAGGCATGCGTAATGTCAATATTGGGGTATTATTGGGGCTTGGCGATTGGAGAAAAGATGTTTTCTCTCTCGGCTTACATGCAAAATATTTGCAGGATAAATTTAGCGATGTAGACATAGGTATTTCTATTCCGCGCATACGGCCGCAAACTGGAAACTTTGAAGCTATGCATAAGGTAAGCGATAAAGCAATGGCTCAGATAATACTTGCCTTAAGATTGTTTCTGCCAAGGTTAGGCATCTCACTTTCCACAAGGGAAAACCCCTCACTTAGAGAAAATTTACTTCCCTTAGGCATTACCCGTATGTCAGCCGGCTCTACTACGCGCGTCGGCGGTCACACAATAGAAGAAGCGGATAATTTAGCGCAGTTTGAAATTTCAGACTCAAGGACAGTCAAAGAAATAAAAGCTATGCTTGAGGGAAAAGGGTATCAGCCGGTTTTAAAAGATTGGCTGTATTTTTAAAATGGAAACATTTAAAGAAAATTTAATTAAAAAATTAGGCAAAGCAGGTTTTACTAAAGTCCAGTCAGCTAGGGTGGGCTTAGCCGGTGCAGGCGGCCTTGGTTCAAACTGCGCGCTTAATTTAGTAAGAGCCGGTTTCAAGAAGCTTACCATAATTGATTTTGACGTAGTTAGTGCTGCAAACTTAGACCGTCAATTTTATTTTTTAGACCAAGTCGGGATGCCCAAAGTTAAAGCGCTGAAAGAAAATCTTTTACGGATTAACCCGGAGCTTGAACTTACGCTTAGCACTGAAAAGATAGAAAAAGCAAATATTGCGCAAATTTTCAAGGAATGCAAAATTGTAGTAGAATGTTTTGATAAAGCTGAATATAAACGTATGCTGGTAGCAGAGCTTCTTTCTCTGAGTAAATTCATAGTTAGTGCATCGGGCCTAGGAGGAATCGGTAACAGCGATGAAATCAAAGTACACAAAGTAAAAGATAATTTAATTATCGTAGGAGATTTAAAAACCGATATTTGTAAACACCCGCCGCTTTCGCCCCGCGTCAGCATCGCCGCAGCCAAACAAGCTGATATTGTTCTGGATTATGTTTTGAGAGGGTAAAAGTTCTTTTAAAAAAAACTTGACAAAGATTACTTTTCATGTTATATCTACTATGTCTATGGAGATTATAGAGTAAAGAGGCCAAATGAGACTTACGGTTTTTCAAGCCTAAAGGCGTAGAAAAGTTACGTAGCCGAATTTTCCGCCAGAGGCGGATCCGCCTTAACAAATATTTTTGAAGGTGGCGGAGACCCCACACCCAGATAGGTCGGTGTGGTGAGTAAACTCTACAAGAAATAAAGTAACAAACCTCATATCGTAAAGTAGTAAGATGAACTGCTGGGTGTGGGGTTTAATTCGCCCCGATTATATCGGGGCTCATTAAAGGATAAAATGAAGATTACTTATAAAGGAGATTATGCATTAAAGGCGATACTGGATTTAGCGCTGCATTATGCAGGAGAATTGGTAACTATTCATGAGATAGCTAAACGTATAGATGCTCCGGTTAAGTTTTTAGAGCAGGTACTATTAGATTTAAAAAAGGGTGGTTTCGTAGAAAGCAGGCGTGGTAATATCGGAGGTTATTTATTATCCAAGCCGCCCGCTAAGATAACCGTAGGAGAAGTGGTAAGATTCATTGACGGCCCTATCGAGCCAATTTCATGCGCAAGAGCAGGGTATTCTGATTGTGGCGACTTATATAAGTGTATATTTAGAAAAATATGGCAGGACGTTTCAAAAGCGACTTCATATATTATTGATAATGTGACTTTTGAAGAGCTAGCTGCTCGGGTTAGCTCAGGGCAACAGGCGCTTGCTTATTCGATTTAGGGGAGTTTTAAATGTTTAATTATTTTTACGAGAAAGCATATTGCATGATGATGTGTTGCCTCTGTGGCAGGAGGTGGCTGATTATGTAAATATTGTAAAAAATATTTATAGGACAAAAAGAGCCACTGCCAGAAATAAAAAGGCCAGTGGTTTTTTATTTGCAACCGCAGATGACGCCGATAGAGACCGCAGATGGTGCAGATGAATGTAACTGCGTAATTTGCGGGGGCCAAAGGCCCATCTGCGTAATCTGTGGTTACGGGAGGTAAAAAATGAGCTTATTAGAAAACAAAGACGACTTAAAAACGTTAGTAGAGAGGTTAAATTTTAAAGAAAAAGTTGAGCGTTCGTTATCGCTAATCAAAGAGGCATATAAAAAATATGGCGAGGGGCTTGTAGTGGCTAATAGCTTGGGCAAAGATTCAGTAGCAGTATGGGATTTAGCCAAAAAAGTGAGCCCAAAGATAAAAGGGTTTATTGTTACTACTAGATTTAAACCTCTAGAAACAGTTAAGTTTATGAATAGTGAAGTAGCGCGGTATCCTGAACTAAAAGTCTATAAAGACGATGCGTCCATACCCGATAAACTTTACGAAACTGACCCTGACAGATGTTGTGATATTCTAAAAGTCAAGCCGGTAAAAAGAGCGATTGAAGAATTGCATGTGAAATGTTGGGTTACGGGCCTGCGTTGTACAGAAGGCAGGACGCGCACGGACTTTAAAGAAGTTGAAGAAAGAGACCAAGGGTTAATTAAGCTTAATCCGATACTTATCTGGAAGGAAAGAGAGGTTTGGCAGTATTTAGCACTTTATCGGGTGCTGGTGAATCCGCTTTATGGCCAAGGTTACCGTTCGCTTGGCTGCGCGCCGTGCACAAAGATTACTAACGACGATAATGAGCGTGCCGGCCGCTGGATAGGTACTTCTAAATGCGGCGGCGAATGCGGAATCCATACCCGGCCCTTAAAGACTAAGTTAAAAGGAGTAGGAATTTGATTAAATACATTTTTTTGATATTTATAACAATTTTCTTTGCATTGAACATGGGAGCAAGCGGTATTGCTCCTTCTTTTGCTGCGACCTATGGCGCAAAATTGATTAATAAGAAAAATACTATTTTATTATTTACGTTTTTTGTAATCTTAGGCGCAGTTACTTTGGGCAGAGGCGTTGCCGTAACTTTAGGCACAAGCCTTCTGCCTAAGGAGTTATTAAATTTTAAGGTGGCCACGGTGATACTTACCGCGGCGACGCTTGGGCTTTTCGTGGCTAATATTTTAAAGATTCCGCAATCAACCAGCCAGGTTACTGTGGGCTCAATTGTTGGGGCAGGGCTATATTTTAAACAGTTAAATCTGAACACTCTTTGCTACAAAATTTTGCCGATGTGGTTTATTTTACCTTTATTATCTTATTTTTTTACTTGGTTAATTTACCGTAAAATATATCCGCCTGAGCATGACAATTTACACATTTACCAGAAGATGTTTGCGAACGAAAAGAAATTAAGATTATGCGCATTGGCGGCAAGTTGTTATGTTGCTTTTGCTATTGGCACAAATAATGTGGGTAATGCCGTAGGCCCATTGTTTGGCGCGGGCATTACAGGAATTAATCTAGGCCTGGCCTTAGTCTCGCCGCTTTTTGGTGTTGGCGCGCTTTTATTTGGCAAAGGGCCCCTTGAAACCGCCGGAAAAGAAATAGTTCCTCTAGGGTTATTTTCCAGTACCTTAGTTTCGTTTATTACAGCCACGCTGTTAATCGTCGCATCTATTATGGGAATACCACAGTCGTTGGTACAACTTAATCTTTTTTCTATATTTACGGTAGGTTGTTTAAAAAACGGGCACCGAAGCACGATAGACCAGCGGCTTACAAAAAAAACATTTTTTATTTGGGCGATTACGCCTTTAATTGCCGTAGCTCTATCGTATTTATTGTTACTTCTAATAAATAAGATGTTACCTAGCTAACCCAAAGGATAAAAATATGCTTTTTTCGGATACAATCGTAAATAATATCACTGAATTAATCGGCAATACCGCATTGGTTAGGCTTAATCGTATTGTCGGTAAAGACGCGGCAGATATACTGGCTAAATTAGAACATTTAAATCCCGGTGGTAGCGTAAAAGATAGAATTGCCTTGGCTATGATTGAGGATGCTGAGAGTAAGGGTATTCTTACTTCTGATTCGGTAGTGATTGAACCTACCAGCGGTAACACCGGAATAGGTTTAGCGATGGTCTGCGCGGTCAAGGGCTACAGGTGTATTATTGCAATGCCGGAGACGATGAGTTTGGAGAGAATATATATATTAAAAGCCTATGGCGCAGAAGTTGTCCTTACGCCAGGCAGCCAGGGGATGAAAGGGGCAATAAAGAAAGCTGAGGAACTTCACAGAAAGACACCACATTCTTTTATGCCCCAGCAGTTTAAGCATTTAGCAAATCCCAAGGTACACAGAGAAACTACCGCAAGAGAAATTCTTAGGCAAACCGGCGGTAGTCTCGATGCTTTTGTTGCGGGCGTGGGTACAGGCGGCACTATCACAGGGGTGGGTGAAGTGCTAAAAAAACACAATCCCAAAATCAAAATTATTGCTGTTGAGCCAGAGGCAAGCGCTGTTTTATCAGGAGGAACGCATAAGCCTCACAAAATTCAAGGTATAGGCGCAGGTTTTATTCCGGATATTTTAAACAAAGATATTATTGATGAAATTATTACTGTAAGCGATCAAGACGCCTATAATAGCGCAAAGTTATTGACGAAGAAAGAGGGCATATTTAGCGGGCCGTCCTCCGGAGCAGCTCTTTTTGCCGCGCTAAAAGTTGCCAAAATATTAGGTACAGGTAAAAGGGTAGTGACGGTTTTTCCTGACACAGGAGAAAGATATTTTTCTATGACACAGTATTTCGAATTTTAAGGCTAAACTCAGTAAAAAATTTTCTAAAAAAAATGAAACTATATTATCCTATAGCCATCAAATTAAAAGATAAGCACGCTCTGGTTGTCGGCGGAGGTCAGGTCGCTGCACGTAAAGTAAAGGCTCTGCGTCAATTTGGCGTCAGAGTGCGTGTGGTTTCGCCGTCTTTAGTGCCGGCACTTAAAAAGTTAGTAAAATCTCGGAAGATTGTATGGCTTAATAAGAAGGTGGAATCTTCGGATGCTAAAGGTATAGATATTGTTATTGCAGCTACCTCTATCGCTAGCATTAATCAAAAAATAAGCAGTTGGGCAAAAAGGGAAGGGGTATTAGTAAATGTTGTAGACAATACCCGGCTAAGTACTTTTATCTCACCGGCTGTTTTTTCTAAAGGTAAAGCTATTGTGGCGGTTTATACTGACGGGCGCGATCCGGCATTATCGCGAGACTTAAAAAATTTTTTAAAGGAGCATTGGAATGAATTTTTATCTTATCGGCACAGATTATAAGCATGCTTCTATTTCGGAACGCGAAATTAGCTATAAGCAACGCGAGAGCATTGCTACGTTTTGGAAACAGAGGCAAGAGGACTTTGCAATTCTTTCTACGTGCAATCGTTTTGAAATTTACGCTATAGCCGAAAATTTATTTGAGGCGATAAGAGTTAGAGATTACTTTTATGCGCAGTTTCCTCTTTTTGCGCAAAAAGGATATTTCATAACCGGCAAAGTAAATATTTTTAATCATGCCTTACACCTTGTAAGCGGCCTAGAGTCGCAAATAAAGGGAGAAATACAGATTCAACAACAGATAGATTCTTGGCGCAAACATGATACTTTCCCTTCCGCCTTTAAAAACCTTTGGGATAAGGCTTATATTGAAGGAATAAACATCCGCGCCCAAGCCGGATTGAATAATAGCCAACACAATATCGCAAACATTGTTTTTGATGACTTAAAGAATAATTTTCACCCGGCCGCTAATCTAGGAATAATTATGTTAGGCACAGGAAAAATTGCTGAGCTTATTGCAGCATACAGGCCGGAAAATATACCTATAACTTTTATCAGCCACAAACACCGCTTACGGGCAAAAAAGTTAATGTATTATTCGCAAGACAGGGTGATAGATTTTAACGATTTAGCGCGGAATCTTTTAAAAGCAGATGTTTTAATCAGCGCGACTTCTAGCCCGCATTTTATTTTAAGGCAAAAAAGCGTTTCGCAAATTGCCTCTCGGCGCGCTCGGCCTATTTATATTTATGATTTGGCTATACCCCGCGATATAGAACCAGAAGTCGCCTATTTAGAAAATATAGTTTTAAAAAACCTTGATGATTTATCGCCGACATTTGAAACGTATAACTTAAAGATACGGAAAAAGTTAGAAAAAGCAGAATATTTGATAGAGGAGGCAGTAAAGAATTATGCAAGAGATACTGAAGTTAGGCACGCGGCCAAGCCCGTTAGCTTTGCGGCAAGCCAGTGAGATACAAAATTTATCCCGACGCGATAACCCCCCCCGATATAACATCGGGAGAATGGAAGCGTGGTCGGGATTTCGCTCCGCGCGTAGCGGATACAGGAACCCGCGGGCTTTAGCCCGCGGAGCTTCATTTTCGCCGCTAAAGTTTGAAGTTAGCGTAATTAGGACGCAAGGTGATAAAGATAAGATTACGCCGCTTGATGAGGTATCTAGCCCTGATTTTTTTACCCGAGAGATTGACCAAGCGCTTTTAGCGGGTGAGATAGATTTGGCGGTGCATAGCAGTAAAGATTTACCCGATATTTTAGCTAAAGGGTTAACGTTAGTATTTGAAACACCATCAATTAGTCCATATGATGCTTTGGTTAGCAAGGATAAGCTAAAACTTACGCAACTGCCGCAAGGTACCCGTATAGGGCTAAGCAGCCAAAGGCGTAAAGGCCAGATAAAATCATTGCGGCCTGACTTAGAAATAGTTGATATCCGCGGCAACATAGAAGAACGTATGGCATTAATAGAAAAAGGAAGAGTTGACGCAATAATTGTCGCGCTCGCGGCTTTACTGCGTTTAGGCTTACAAAGTGAAACTTCAGAAATTTTTTCCTTGGAGAATTTTACAACACATCCTAAACAGGGAAGGTTAAGCTTACTGGCAAAGGAGCAAAGGTGCGTAGAGCTAAAGTTTATATTATTGGCGCAGGCCCGGGCAATTGGGAGCTAATTACAGTTAAAGGGCTTAAAAAACTAAAAGAAGCCGATGTTATTCTTTATGATTTTTTAGCTTCCAAGGAATTATTATGCCTCGCCAAAGAAAGCGCCGAAATTATTTGTGTGGGTAAAGCTGATGGTTTACATCTTTTAGAGCAAGATGAAATCAATAAATTGATTTTTAAAAAAGCCAAAGCAGGTAAAACCGTGGCAAGGCTTAAAGGCGGCGATCCTTTAGTTTTTAGCCGCGGTATTGAAGAGGCGCTATATTTACGAAAAAAAAGAATTAATTTTGAAATTATTCCCGGCATTACTTCGGCATTTGCCGCGCCGCAAAGTTTTGGTATACCTTTGACTAAAAGAGGAGAATTTTCTTCAATCGCGGTTTTAACCGGAAGAAAGAGTAACGGTAAGCCTCTGGATGCGCCAAACTGCGATACTTTAGTTTATCTTATGGCGGTAGAGAATATAAAAAATGTCGTAAAAGCTGTTCTTAGCTCGGGTAAAAGTAAAACCACGCCCTGCGCGTTTATTGAGCGCGGGACAACACCAGATGAGCGTATTATCACAGGAAATTTAGGAAATATCGCGGTAAAAGCAAAGAGGTTGTTGGTTAAAGCACCGGCGGTATTTATTGTAGGTAAAATTATTAAATATGGAAAGGCAATCTATGCAGATAAATTTAAAACCAGATAATTTGATGGTTCGACTTCGTCCTTCGGCAAGCTCAAGGACACCCTTAAGCGAAGTCGAACGGGTTCGCTCACCATCAACCCTGAGCGTAGTCGAGGGGTTGATCTACCCTTATTTTGTAAGCGCTGGAATAAATAAGAAAGAGGAAATTAAATCTTTTCCACAAGTGTTTAAGTTTTCCATTGACCGTCTTATCAAAGATATCAGTGTGTCTAAAAGATTAGGCATTGAGAAAATTTTATTATTCGGCACAGGGGAGAAAAAAGATAGTTTAGCCACAGCGGCATATAAAAAAGATAATCTCATAGCTTTGGCGGTAAAAAATATCAAAAAAGAATTTCCGGATTTAACTGTGATTACAGATGTGTGTTTGTGTGGATATACAAGCCATGGGCACTGCGGCATTTTAAAAGCGCATAGCGCAAAGCGCATAGCGCAAAGCGATTTTATAGATAGCAGAAAAACATTAGAGGCGCTGGCGAAGATTGCGCTATCGCACGTTGAGGCGGGGGCGGATTGGGTAGCGCCTTCGGCAATGGCAAAGAAACAGGTAGAAGCTATAAGAAAAGAATTAGATAGAAACGGCTTTAATAAAACAAATATTTTAGGTTATTCTGCAAAGTTTGCTTCAAACTTTTATGGGCCGTTTCGTAATGCCTGTGGTTCAGCGCCCAGTTTTGGAGATAGAAGCAGTTATCAACTTAACTATACTGACCGGAATAAGGCACTACTTGAGATTAGTGATGATATTAAAGAAGGTGCTGATATGGTAATGGTAAAACCGGCGCTGGGCTATTTAGATATAATTAAAGAAGCAAAACAAAAGTTTAATTATCCCTTAGCCGCTTTTAATGTAAGTGGAGAATACGCAATGGTAAAAGCGTACGTAAAGAGCATAGCGCATGGTGCAAGGCGCATAACGTTAGAGAAGAATTTAGTACTGGAGATTTTAACGGCGATAAAAAGGGCAGGAGCAGATTTTATTATTACTTATCATGCTAAAGAGGTGGCTGGTTGGTTAAAGTAAACAAGAGGTTGCTATGCTTTTTGCAGAAATTGGTTATAGAATTTTAAAGGAGTTTTTTTTGACCTTAGTTACGGTATTGCCTTACTTTATTTTGGGAGTTATTTTTGCTACATTTTTAGAGATGTATAGTAAGCCTCGTTTTGTTTACCGATACCTAAATAAAGGGTTTTTTTCTGTAATTAATGCCAGTATTTTAGGGGCAATACTGCCTGGCTGTGCATGCGCCACTATGCCTATGGCTGAAGGCTTAAAACGAAAAGGAGCAGGATTAGGGACATTGTCAGCCTTTATTATGGTTTCACCTTTGTTAAGCCCACAGACGGTTATTTTGACTTATGCATTGTTAGGCGCAAAGTTTACCATTGCCAGAATTATTTTTTCACTTTCTGGCGCAATTCTTTTAGGCGTAATATTTAATTATCTTCAAGATTTAAAAATAAAAGGGTTTGTATTGTCAACCGTATCGGAAAGAGAATGTAAAAATTGTTCTGAAGAACGCGAAGAAAGGAATTTTTTAAGAATTTTTTTCAGTATTTTTAAAAGCTTAGGTAAATATTTCTTATTGGGTTTATTTATTGCTAGTCTGCTTATGGTGCTTATTCCAAAAGATGCCATACCCAAATATATTGGTTCCTCCGGCGGTTTCTCATATCTGGTGGCAGCTCTTGTGGGAATTCCGGTATATATCTGCGAAGGAGAGGAGATACCCATAACTTTGGCACTTTTAAAATTAGGTTTGGGTAAAGGCCCGGCATTTACTTTTCTTTTAGGAGCAGTGGGAACCTGTATTCCTACGATGCTTATGGCGCAAAAAATAATTGGTAAAAAGCCAGTTATTTTTTATATCATTAGTTGGTTTATATTCGCTATCGGTTCAGGATTATTATTTAGTTTATGGTAAGAACAGTATCCCAAAAAATTTTTAGAGAAGCAAAGAACTATCTAGTAGGCGGGGTAAATAGCCCTGTGCGTAGTTTTGGATATGCGGGGGTAGAGCCACTTTTAATTAAAAAAGGTAAAGGCGCAAAGGTTTATGATTATGACGGCAATAGTTATATTGATTATGTGCTTAGCTGGGGCGTTTTAATTCTTGGGCATGCTTATCCGGCAGTAATAAAAGATTTAAAAAAGACTATTGAGTATGGTTTAAGTTTTGGCACAACAAATGCACATGAAGTGGAGTTAGCTAAAATTTTAAAAGACGTAATTCCTTTTGCCGAAAAAATAAGATTTGTAAACTCAGGCACTGAGGCAGTGATGGGCGCAGTAAGGCTTGCGCGAGGTTATACCGGCAGGGATAAAATTATAAAGTTTGAGCATTCCTATCATGGCCACGCAGATTATCTTTTAGCCCGCGCCGGTTCAGGCCTAGCTACTTTAAAAATTCCGCTTAGCCTTGGAGTGCCGAAAGATTTCATCAAAGATACCTTGGTAATTCCTTACCGAGATAAGATTTTATTAGATAAGGTATTTAAAAGATACGGCAAAGAAATAGCTGCGGTGTTGGTAGAGCCGGTTGGGGGCAATTACGGCGTAATCCCTCCAGATGTCGAGTTTTTAAAATATCTAAGAGTAGTTACAAAACAACACGGTTCTCTGTTGATTGCGGATGAAATAATTACGGGATTTCGTTTTAATTTTGGTTCATTTATTTTTAAATCCGGAATAACACCGGATTTAATTTGCCTTGGTAAGATTATCGGCGGTGGCCTGCCTATAGGAGCATACGGCGGTAGTAAGAAAATAATGGATTACCTTGCGCCGCTAGGCGAGGTTTATCAGGCATCTACTTTTTCAGGCAATCCCATTGTGATGCAGGCAGGTATAGTTACACTTAGGGCATTGGCAAATTTAAGAAAAGATTATGGGCAGCTCAGGGATTTAACAGCATTTTTGAGTAATACTCTTAAAGAGATAGCTAGAGCGTACAGAGTTAATTTAGAGGTGAATCGTTTTGGTTCGATGTTTAGCCTAAAGTTTTCGAAGAAAGAGGATTTTAAAAAGTTTTACAGGGGAATGCTTAAAGCCGGAGTATATTTTGCTCCTTCTGAATTTGAGGCGAATTTTTTATCATTTGCGCATACAAAGAAAGATATCGACAACACCATATCTTTGGCGAGGAGGCAGTTATGGAAAATATAAATTATGAAGATTTGAAAAAGCGAGGATTTCTAAGGCAGAAGCAAGAGGGATTTTTTGTTTTACGGACAAAAATGCCTTGTGCGGTATTTGACGCTAAGCACCTTGAAAAATTAATTGAAATTTCCCGTAAATATGCTAAAGGATTTATCCATACCACTACCCGCCAGGGCATAGAAATCCCTTTTACTAAGTTTGAGGATATTACTAAGGTAGAAGAGGAATTAAAAGCAGCCGGTATAGAAACCGGAACTTCTGGCCCGCGGCTGCGTACTACTACTTGCTGTCCGGGAAATAACTGGTGTAAATCCGGTTCAATAAATACCTTTGCTTTATATCATAGAATTGAAAAAGAGTTAAATATAAAATGCGGATTGGATTTGCCGCATAAATTTAAAATCGCAATTTCCGGCTGCCCCAATGGCTGTACGCGTCCGCAAAATTCTGAAATTGGCATACACGGCCAAGTGGATTTAGCTTCAGCTGATAAGCGCATAGGCTATGCGGTTTATCTGGCTGGTTGCTCCGGAAAAACTCCTCGAACAGGTTTTAAACTGGATAAGATTTTTACGGAAAATGAGGTTTTAGAGTTAATAGAGAAGGTAGTTACTTTTTTCAAAAACAACGCCAAACCCAAACAGCGCCTCGTCTTTCTGATAGAAGAAATCGGTAAAGAAAATTTCTTACGTAAAATAAGGCTGTAGAAAAAACAAGACTATTCTTTAATTTATGCGAAAATATTACAGCTATGAATATTATATTAGTCGGTAACCCCAATGTCGGTAAAAGCGTTGTCTTTAATGCGCTCACTAAAAGTTATGTCACGGTATCAAATTACCCCGGCACTACCGTAGATATATCAAAAGGTATTGCAAAAATAGGCAATCAAAACTTTTTAGTTTATGATACTCCCGGCATAAATAGCCTTTCCGTACACTCTGAAGACGAGAAAGTAACCCGCGATATACTTTCAAAAAGCGATATAGCCGCAATAGTTCAGGTAGCTGATAGTAAGAACCTGAAAAGATCCTTGGTTTTAACTTTAGAACTTATGGAATTAAACTTACCTTTAGTTTTAAACCTAAATATGAGCGATGAGGCAAAAGACAGAGGAATAAAAATAGATACAAAAAAATTATCACAAAAATTAGGCATAGATATAGTTGAAACCGTAGCTGTAACAGGTGATGGTATTAGCAGGCTTAAAGAAGCAATTTTAAAAGCAAAAGATAAAAAGGCAATTCACGTTAGCGATATATTTGGCAAAAAGGAGACAGGCAATGACAAAATAATTTCTCTAAAAAGAAAAAACCAAGTAGTTAATGATTTGGTTAAAGATGTTTTACATATTTCAAAAATTCAGAATAAAACTACCCACGAGTTTATAGGACGGCTCTGCGTAAGTCCTGCCAGTGGAATGCCTATTCTTATTCTAGTTTTAATATTAATGTATCTTTTTGTCGGTAGGTTCGCCGCAGTCTGGGGAGTAGATTTTTTTGAAAATACCATATTTGGGCAATATATAAATCCATTTTTTACAAATATTGTAGATAAATATATACCCATATCTATTATAAAAGAACTTTTGGTGGGGGAATACGGGATAATCACTATGGCTTTTACTTATGCCTTTGCCATAATATTTCCTATAGTAACGGCGTTCTTTCTCTTTTTTGGAATACTGGAAGATTCAGGGTACTTACCGCGGCTATCTGTTTTATCTGATAGAGTATTTAGAATAATCGGCTTAAATGGCCGGGCGATACTGCCTATGGTTTTAGGGCTTGGCTGCGGAACCATGGCCACTCTCACCGCAAGAATACTGGATACAAAAAAAGAGCGTATACTGGTCAGCTTGCTTCTTACTTTAGCAATTCCCTGTTCTGCGCAGTTAGGTGTGATTATGGCAATGCTAAGCGGGCTTTCCGCTCGTGCTTTTATCCTTTGGCTTTTAATAATACTTTTCGTGATGACAACTGTCGGTTTTTTTGCTTCTAAGTTGATACCGGGAAAGCGTAGTCCCTTTATCCAGGAAATTCCCCCTATGCGCCTACCCCAGCTTAAAAATATTTTCGTAAAAACGCTTGCTAGGTTGAAGTGGTATTTAAAAGAAGCCGTGCCTTTATTTATTTTGGGAACAGTTATTCTTTTTGTAGCGGACAAAATAGGGCTTTTACGTTGGTTAGAAAAAGTATTGAGCCCGTTAATAGTAACGTGGCTACATCTACCGCAAAAAGCTACCGCTGCTTTTATTATAGGGTTTTTAAGAAGAGATTATGGCGCGGCAGGGTTATTTATGCTTGCAAAGAGCGGTGCGCTTGATAAAATTCAGGTTATTGTAAGCCTGGTGGTGATAACATTATTTGTGCCTTGTGTTGCGCAGTTCTTTGTTACCGTAAAAGAAAGAGGACTTAAGGTTGCTTTTATGATAGCCGGTTTTGTATTTATTTTTGCGTTTTTAGTCGGAGGGATTTTGAATCATATATTACGCTATTTAATTTTGATAAAAGGCATTGGGGTATTATAATCAAATGAGGCAGCCCCGATTATATCGGGGCGTAGCCGAATTTGACCCCACACCCAGACAAAATGGTGTGGTATATATTTGTATTCTCAGAAAATAAATATATAACTTTATATTATGAGTTGTTTCAGCATAGCCCTGGGCGTGGGGTTCAATTCCGACGTACAACTTATGTTCGTAAAATAACTCCATAAGTTGTGTTGTCATTGAAGGAGATGATTCCAGTGATTAAGAATGAGATTAAATTAGTAGCAAAATCACTGTAATCAAAATTATAGGAGGATAATATAAGATGGAACGTAATCAAAAATTAGAAGAAGCTTTAAGCGTAGTTTGGGAAGAAAAAGAAAAGAAGGTTTATAATAAAGAGGCAGTAAGGAAAAAAATTTTAGAGGCTGTGAACGAAGATGTATTGGAAAACTTAGCCCGCGAAGGGTTTGTTGTTTTAGAAAAAGATCTTATAAAGTTTACTGATAAAGGCGAAGTAAAAGCAAAAGATATCGTTAGGCGTCAGCGCTTAGCCGAGCGTCTGCTCATAGATGTGTTAGAACTGGGCAGAGAGGAGATGAATTCTTCCGCTTGTGCTTTCGAGCACATATTGTCGAAAGAAGTAGAGGAAAGCATATGTACGCTTTTAGGCCATCCCAAAGAATGCCCGCACGGCCTTAGTATACCGGCAGGGGAATGCTGCGAGAAAGTAAAAGGTTTAATCGAAAGTATAGTAATACCTTTATCTAAGCTTAAGCCGGGTGAGGCAGGAAAAATTGTATATGTTTTAACGCGTGACCATCCACAACTACATAAAATAATGTCTTTTGGCATTTTGCCCGGCGCCCGCATAGCAGTGCATCAAGTAGCGCCCTCAGTTATAATTCAGGTTGAGGAAACTCAAGTGGCACTAGAAGAGGAAATCGCAAAAGAAATTTACGTCAAAAGAGTTAGTTAGTAAACCCCGTTAGAAAGTTCAGGGTGGGGCTTTCTTTCTAACGGGGTAAATTTCAAACGAATACACCTGAAGTTTATCCGCCTACGCAGAAGACGACCCTGACGCAACGTCGGGGTGGATGAATGCGAAGCGGATAACCCGCCGTAGCCTTGGCGAAGGCGGGTATGCTTCGGCGGATTTAGCCGAAGAATTTGAAGATATCGCGGGTGTAAACCCGCGGAGCTTCATATATAACGTTAAGCTTTAAGCTGCTATTCTGATGGCTATTTTAGCCGGTATTATCAACGGAAATAAGCTGTTATTTTAACTTGACATAGGGTAGGGGGGTATGGTATACTTATATGTGAAGGAGGTCAAATGCGACTTACGATTTTTCAAGCTATTTGCGCAGGAAAATCGTGTAGTCCAACAGGACACCCTGTTGGGTAGTCAAATTTGACCCTTGACATCTACCCAAAGTCTTATTTAAGGTAAATGTCAAGGGTTCAATTCGCACTATTATTTTTTTCTGCGTGTATACCCTTGAAAACATAATGTGCTCATTGAAGGGGGTCAAATGAAACAACTAACTACCCACCAGGAACAATTAGAATATCTAAAGAAAATTGAGGGTCAAATCCGCGGCATCCAGAAAATGATAGAAGACAAGCGCTATTGTGTAGATATTATTACCCAGATTCATTCTGTTATTGGCGCTCTTTATCGCGTAGAAAATGAGATATTTAAAAAGCACATTGATGGCTGTGTGGTGAGCGCTTTAAAGGGTAAATCTGAACCTGAAAAAGAGAAAAAGATAAGTGAAGTTATAGAGCTTATTGCAAGATTTAGGAAAACAGCTTAAATATTGAAGAATTAGGAATTTAGGAGTAAAATATAATTAATGAGAAAGTTTGTGGTGTTTTTTACGCTTTCTGTTTTTTTATTTGAAGTTTCTTATGCACAAAACACTAAAGGCATAGAATTAGGCGTAGTTCTTGAAGAGGCACTAAAAAATAACCCCCAAATTCAGGCAGCCAAACACCGCTATGAGGCCGCAAGGGCAAGGATTAGATTGCTTAGAAGCCTTGAAGACCCGCGTTTTGAATATGAATATGATAAGATAACCGCAGATATGGATGCGGTGATGAATGGCAAAACTTCCCCTATGCGTACCTTTGCAATCTCTCAAGAAATACCTTTTCCTACAAAATTATTTTTTAGAAAACAAGCTGCCCAAAAAGAAGCAAATTCTTTCGAACAGGAATATAAGGAGACGGAGCGCAAAATAGTAAAAGAAGTAAAGGAAACATTTTTTCAACTATTTCTTATTAATAAAAAAATTGCTGTAACGAAAGAAAATCTGGATTTGCTTTCACAATTTGTTGAGATAGCAAATAAAAAGTATTCGGTTGGTAAGGCAAGCCAGCAGGATGTTTTACGGGCACAGGTAGAATATTCCAAACTTTCAAATCAACTGGTCTTATTTGGGCAGGAAGAAAAAATTTCAAAAAACATGCTCAATGCTCTTTTAAACAGGAATGGGGATACCAAAATAGATATAGCACAAGAGAAGAACAATAAAGATCTGATGTTGAATGAAGAAAAAATTATTAGTTTAGCCAAAGTGAGCCGGCCAGAATTAAAATCGTTTAGAGAGATGGTAAAGAAATCAAAGGTAGATGTGACTTTAGCCCAGCAAGAGTATTTGCCAGATTTTATGGTTAAATATAAACGCGAAGAAAGAAATGGAGGAGCTGGGAGCTGGGCGGGGATGCTCGGCGTAAGTATTCCTTTGTGGTTTTTTGATAAGCAAAACTCTTTTGTTAAAGAAGCTAAAGCTAACGTTGAGGTTGCAAAAGCAGAATATCAAGCTACGGAGAATATGGTTTTATTTGAATCTAGGAGTGCATTAGCAAAATTTGAGGCGGCAAAAAATTTAGTTAAAATCTACGAAACGGGAGTTTTGCCTCAAGCGCAAGCTGCCCTAGAGGTAGCTCGGCTTAGCTATCAAGCAGATAAAATTGACTTACTTGAGGTATTAGATAGCCAAAGGACTTTACGGGATTTTCAGATTGAATATTTTGAGTCTCTCGCAAATTTAGAAATTTTCCTGGCAGATTTAGAACGAGCAGTAGGAGCAGACCTTGGCAAATAGTCTATAGTCTATAAATTCTACTATGGACTGTAGACTAAATTACGGAGGGTGTATGAAAGGAAAGAATAAAACTATTTTTATTTTAGTTATTATTTTTGCGTTAGTTGCTGTGGGTATTTTGCTTAAATACGGACAGCATTTTAAAGTTACAGGCTCTATAAAATCCGATAAAGAAATATATTATTGCCCAATGCACCCTACATATGTTTCTGATAGACCAGGCGATTGCCCTATTTGTAATATGAAGCTGGTTAAGCGCATAGCGCAAAGCGCAGAGCGCATAGCGTCGGAAGGAAAGGAAACAGTAGGGGGCAGAGCGCCAGAAGGGAAAGAAAGCGTTGGGAGCGAAGAAAAAACTTTAGAAGAAATCTGTATTGAGCATAAATGCACAATGAAAAATTGTCCGATGACCGTAAAGGCTAATCTAAAACCCGGCGAAAGAATTATTTGCCCTGTTTGTGGAGAAGTAATATCCACAACCACGGGTAAGGTAGTCGAAATAGTAAAACAATCCGCGCAGCAAGCTTCGGCAAAAGAATCTACCGGCATAAAAAAAGAAAGAAAAATCCTTTATTATCGTAATCCTATGAATCCCGAAGTGACTTCGCCTGTGCCCATGAAAGATTCAATGGGGATGGACTATATTCCCGTACATGAAGAAGCTGAAAGCGAATCCACAGGCCCAACCATAAGCATTAGTCCGGAAAAACAACAACTTATAGGTATAAAAACAGAACCGGTTAAAAAAATAAATCTGACTAAGGTCATCCGTGCTTCGGGTAAAATTGCCTACGACCCTGAGTTATATGTTGCGCAGGAAGAGTATTTACAGGCTTTAAAAACTGTGAATGCGACTAAGGAAAGTGTTTTAAAGTCAGTTACCGAGCAATCCCAGTCTTTACTTAGCGCTGCAGAAAAAAAACTTTTACTTTTAGGAATGAGCAAAGACGAAATCGATGAACTGGCAAAAAAAGGAGCTGCACAGGAAAATCTTTATTTGCCTTCGGGTGAAAGTTCTGTATGGGCCTATGTTGCAATATATGAATATGAAATAGGCTCTGTAAAAATAGGAATGCCTGTTGAGCTCGAAGCTGTTGCCTATCCGGGCGAATCGTTTAAAGGAGAAGTTATAGCGATTAATCCGGTATTAGACTCTATGACGCGTACTAATCAGGTGCGCGTTCAGGTAGAAGACCCTTCTAATAAGTTAAAACCAGAGATGTTTGTAAATGCAAGGATAAAAGTTGATTTAGGGGAGAAACTTGCTGTTAGCGATTCGGCGGTTTTAGATACAGGCCTGCGAAAGATAGTCTATCTTTCAAGGCCGCAAGATTTACTTGAGGCTCGGCAAGTACAATTAGGCCAAAAAGCAGAAGGGTTTTACGAAGTGCTTGGCGGCCTAGATGAAGGCGATATTGTGGTAACGAGCGGCAATTTTTTTATAGATTCGGAGAGCAAATTAAAATCTGCCTTAGAGGGTACAGGGCATCAGCATGGAGAGTAGACAATACACAGATTAACACAGATAGCAAGTAATACTTACGATTTATAAGATGAACACAGATAAAAAGGGGGAATATAAGCATAAGGACATCACTGGCAAAATTCTTAAAGCTGCTTTTGAGGTACATAATACATTGGGCTGTG
>JAUYCY010000135.1 GCA_030692055.1 Candidatus Omnitrophota bacterium
CTACGGCACTAACTATCAGTATCGCTTCGCTGGCACAGGAACAAACAAGTTCACCTGGTTACCTACGATTACCACCTCAGGTACCTATGAGGTATTTGCCCGCTGGACATCCTACTCTAACCGTGCCACCAATGCCAAATACACCATTACTAACCATACCGGAAGTTCTGCTCCAGTTGAAGTGAATCAACAAGCCAATAACGGCGTCTGGATGAGTTTAGGCAAACATAGCTTCCAAGCAGGAGGGACAGCTCAAATCAGCTTAAGCGATAACGCAAACGGAATAGTGATAGCGGATGCGGTGAAGCTAACTCAACAATAATAGAAAATACAGCGAAATATAAGTATTTATTGTATAATATAGGGACAGGGATATCTGTCCCTATATTTTTATAGCTTATAATTCGAAAAATATATGCCTATTAATTTAAAAAAGAAGGTTAGCTCTGTTTTACTGATATTGGTAGTGGCAGCGGCTGCAGAATTACTGACTAACGTTGTTTTAGGCCGCAATTTATCACCATACTCATTTGGCAGGTTTAAATTTATAAATACGGTCGTAATAATGGTTTCAACGTTACTACTCTTCGGTCAAAATGCGTCCATTATAAGGACATTAAGTAAAGACGATTTTGCTAAATATAATTGGAGAAAATTTATCAACAGCTGTTTACTATTCTCATCGTTTATAGGAATCATAGCTGTTTTATCTATCGGATATTTCTATAAACTCTACAAAGAGACAATCTTTGTTTATATCGGCCTTATGTGCGCCATAGGCATAGAATACTCTTCTTCATTATTGCGCTCCAGGAACAGCTATGCTTATGCGATGTTTTTTTCTAAATTAAGTTCGATAAGCTTTTTCGCAATAATTGCCGTTATCCTGTATGTTGTTAGAACGACTGACCTCTATTTAATATTGACAGGCTATGCTTTGGCTTTTTTATTGACCTTTTCCATTGGCATTTCTTCTACGCGGAAATTTGAAAATGGAAAAGAAGAATTCCCAATTTCTACTATTAAAGCAGGATTAATACTTTTCTTGATCACCGCCTCTTTCACCATAATGACCCAAATAGATCAGTTCTTTATTGCCAAAATGCTTGGTTACGATAAATTAGCCCATTATACCGTTATTATAACCATAACAAGGGGTTTTGATTTAATCGCAACCTCTCTTTGGTTTGTATTAATGCCGCACTACGCTAAAGATTATAGCCGGTCAATAAAAACCGATTCTATTAAAGTTACATTAATCGGTATACTGGTTTCAATTTTTTATCTCTTCTTTGGCGGGTTTTTGCTTCATTTTCTTTTTAAAGGGAAATTTGACTCTTCGTTTTATTTAATAAAATTCTTCATTATCATCGGTTTTGCCCGGGTTGTTTACTCTATTCCTTCGGGCATAATCGGCGGAAGACTTAAATCAAGATATTTAGGTATTTTTCTTATTTCCTGCCTCGCAGGCATCCTTATCAATATCGCGGGGAATTACTTTCTTATCCCTAGATTTGGGCTCAACGGTTCCGCTTTTTCAACCATGGCTTCCTGGATATTTAGAGTTCTGGCTGCATATTTGGTCGTTGCTTTAGAAAAGAAGCAATCGAAAGCCGCTTTAGCAAATAATTTACCATGGGAAAACGTGTAATAATATCGGGTATCACTACTACCTTAAATAACGGCTGTTGGGCAATGGCAGGAGCAACTATGGCTCAATTTAAAGCAAAATATAAAAATATTACTTTTATTTACTTAACTCATCCTTCATCAAAAGACGAAAAAAGACTTAAAAAAGAAGGAATAATTTTTCTATACGTTCCTTGGTTTCGGATACAAATTCCAAAGATTAGATTCGTCTATTCTTATTTCTGCGCGATTGTTGTTATTTTAAATATTATATTTTTTAAATATTTTAGGCTAAACATTTTTTATAGAAAATTTTGTAAAGTTATTTTTTCCGCTGATTTCCTCGTAGATTTAGGAGGAGACAGTGTAAGCATAGACTATGAGGACTACGGCGTCTGTTTTCATATGTTGCCACCGCTTATAATGTTACTATTAAATAAGCCATATTGTTTCTACGCGCAAAGCATCGGTCCTTTCAAAAGAGGAATACTTTACAAATTAGTAATATTTATTTTGAAGAAAGCTTCACTAATTACAGCCAGAGAAAAGATAACTTACGATTTATTGTTTGATAATGGAATCAAAGAGAATGTCAGATTAACAGCTGATGCGGCTTTTTTGTTAGAATCTGTTTCCTTTGAAGAGGCCATGATTTTGGCTAATAAGACGGGGATTAATACAAAAAATAAATATTTTGCCATATCCATCAGTAATCTAATAAGCAATTATATGACTTTAGACAGGAAGAGGGCGTACGATTTTTACGTCAAGGGTATGGCGAAGATTTGTGATTATATAATAGAAAGGTATAGTTTTAATGCAATTTTTATTTCCCATGTATTGACTCCTGGCAATGATGATAGAAGAATATCTAAATTGGTTGTTGAGGCCATGGAGCAGAAAGGTAAAACTATAATAATACAGGAAGAACTCAATGCCTCACAAATAAAAGGCATAGTTAAATTTTGTGCTTTTATGATAGCTTCCCGCATGCACGCTGCTATAGGAGCCGTTTCTCAATGCATCCCTACGATACTTTACGCTTATAATCATAAAGCTTATGGAATCTTTGGAGATATGTTAGGAATGAATGAATTAATAATAGATATAAGGACGTTAAAAGAAAATGAGTTTGTACCTATTAGCGCAAAAACGATTGACAATTTGTTAAATAGAAATAAAGAGATAGGAGAAAGACTTGATTCAGTAATCCCCGTGATTAAAGAAAAATCAATGCAAAATTTAGTCTTATGTGAGAAATTCCTATCATGAATATTTCACATAAATTTACTGAAGTAATGTGTTGTGGCTGTGGGGCTTGCGCTGGTATCTGCCCCGCTAATGCTATTGAACTAAAAATAAATAAAAATGGCATCAATATTCCGTTTGTTATTAACAACTTATGCATAGATTGTGGTAAATGTTTAGAAGTATGCCCCGGCATAGATGTTGATTTCGATGATTTAAATAATAAAGTCTTTGGAATTATGCCAAACGATTTATATCTTGGGCATTATCTTACTTGCTATAAGGGATATTCTCAAGATAGCGAACTCAGATATAACTGTTCATCTGGAGGCTTAGTCACCGCTTTATTATGCTCATTCATTGATTCGCATAAAATCGATGCCGCTGTAGTTACAAAATATACCTATGGAGATAGAATAAGAACAGAAAGTTATGTAGCTAGGACAAAAGATGATATTCTTAGTGCTCGCGGCTCAAAATATGCTCCGGTAGCCTTAAACAAAGTCATAAAAGAACTCAGAGCTACTAATGAAAAGACTGCGATAGTCTGCCTGCCTTGCCATACAATTGCAATTAGAAAATTGATGAACATAGATTCTAAATTGAAAGAAAATATTAAATATATATTTACATTATTTTGCGGACTATGTCCTTCCTATAAAGCAATGGATTACTTCTTAAGGAAACTGCGCATCAAGCAGAGAGAAGTTAAAGAATTCTGCAATAGAGGAAGTGGTTGGCCTGGATTAACAAAAGTTTTAACAAAAGACGGCAAAGAACTCAAGTTCTCTGCTCTTCAAATTTGGTCAGAGATATTTGGCTCTGGATACTTTACGCCTCTTTCATGCTACTGTTGTTATGATTTTTTCGGAGAATTTTCAGATCTTTCCTTTGGAGATGCATGGCTTCCAGAATGTATAAATGAAAATAATGGAATGTCAGTAGTTGTAGCGAGAACAGCAAAAGGCGAAGAAGCACTAAAGGAAGCAATAACAAGTAATATAATCAGTTTGGAAGAAATAGATTCCGCTAAGATTAAAGATGCTTTTTCAGCCAATTTACGACTGAAAAAGCAATCTTATAAAATTCATCAAAAATTAGTTAGAAATTGTTATCGAATAATTCAGAAAAACATGAATTACCAATTTGGCTCAAAAGATTATTTATTTGAAATTAAACGCTTATTAAAAATTAAATTAGGGAAACTCATATTTTCTTAGCATGAAAATAACCATAATAATTTTATTATCTTTTATCTCAGCCTTCCTGTTTTTAGTCAATTTACCTTTCTTCGCATTGGCGACCATAATATTACCTTTTCTTTTTATAATTTTATCAAGAAAAATGGAGTACGGCCTTTATATTGCTGCTATTTGGGTCCCGCTTCAATATTTTCTTACTCAATATTATATTGGTATTTTCCCCCAGAATTTTGTCTGGATAGATGAAATAGTGATAACTTTACTATTTTTAATAACATTTTCTAATGCGATTTTTAAAGGCGTAAAGTTGAAGTTCTCATCAATTGATATAATTGTATTTATCTTTATTGTTCATTCAGTAATATCTGCGATAATCAATCTCGTTAACCCATTAATTGCCTTGCTCGGTATAAGGTCATTTTTACAATATTATCTTTTATATTTTGCTGTAAAGAATTCAAATATTGAGATTAAAACATATAAAAGTCTCGTCAAAATAATTATTATAACCTTCATCATTCAAATTCCAGTAAGCATTTTTCAATTTTTAACTTGGAGACCAGTTTATATTAATCCGTTGACAGGCGGGTATGTTAATAAATGGGATTTAAGTTATTATGACGCAGTTGTAGGCACTTTCGGTAGGGGTGCAGCTAATAACTTTGGGTATCTATTGACTATGTCAATTTTTGTATTATTTGGCGCATATCAAATATTAAAACAAAAAAAATATTTATTGTTTACACTTTTACTCATAATTCCGCTTATTCTAACGCAATCAAGGGGTTCATATCTAGTCTTTATTGCAGTATTTTTCTATACATTTAAAACTGTTTTATTTAAAAATATAGGAAAGACCGTCGTAATATTAACTTTACTTTTGATTGTGTTTTCTGTTTCATTTTATTTATATTTCCAATACTCTGGTTATAAATTCCAAGAACTCTTTAATATAAAAAATATCATGCAGGAACAAATGGAAATTTCCCCCGGGGCGTCTGGTCGCATTGTTGGAATAAAAATAGCAAATAACATTCTATTCAATCAGACTCCTTCTTTTTTAATTGGTGTTGGCCCGGGGATGTTTTCAAGCTCTGCAGGAGTTAATCTTAACTCTCCTTTATATATATCGACAATCAAAAAATTGAATTCAAATCGCTGTATTACTGAAACTGATATAGTACCTATGATGACTGAGTTTGGTTATCTTGGGCTCATAATATTTATTTTTTTGGTCATTGCAATGATTAGAAAAAATATGAACATCTACAGAATAACTAATAATAAATACCTAAAAGCAGTATGTTTTGGGGGAAAAGGAGTTTTACTAATTTTTCTAATTGGGGCATTGCTAGTAAAAATTTGGGAGGTTCAATATATAGCATTTTATGTTTGGCTTTATATGGGATGCGTGGAAAATTATAATGCTTCGCTAAAAGAGGGTAGGGTCAATGTTTCTTAGTTGCGTTATAGTTGCTAAAAATGAAGAAAAAAATATTGCCAGGTGTATAGAATCAGTATTAAATTGCACCAAAGATATTAAAGACAAAGAAATTCTCTTAGTAGATTCATGTTCATCTGACAGGACTGTTGAAATTGCAAAAAAATGTCCTGTAAATATTATAGGATTAAGGCCATCTTGGAAGTTATCTCCAGCAGCCAGCCGATTCAGTGGAGTAAATAATACTACAGGGGAATATATTCTGATTATCGATGGCGATATGGAGTTACAAAAAGGATGGGTCGAAAAAGGGCTAAAATTTATGGAAGAGAATCCTAAAGTTGCAGTGGTGGTTGGCAAACAATATGATGTGTATTGTCAAAATAATAGTCACTTTGCGCAACCAAAGATTGGAAGAGCATCACGAGGTAAAGATAAATTACAAAAGATTGATTATGTTTACGGATCCTCTATTTTCCGAAGAGAACATTTACTTAAAGTGGGAAACTTTCATCCCTACTTGAGGGCAGAAGAAGAAGCTGAGTTATCTTATAGGCTAAAAAGAAAAGGTTACTTTCTATTCTTTTTACCTTATAAGTCCACCTATCATTACTGTATTTCGCGGAATACATTTCAAGAAACTATGAGACGAATAAAAAGCAAATTATTTGCTGGTATGGGGGATATGATGAGATGGTCTTTACAAAATAAATATTACTCAATTATATGGAAGAGATTTAAAGTATTTATTTCCTTTTTAGCTTATATGACAGTGAGTATAGCAGGAATTGTTTATTTTGCATTTTTGAATAAATTTATTTTTTCAGTGATATTTGGATTTATGCCTTTTGTCTTTGTTTTATTAATGTGTATAAAGAAAAAAAGTGTTTATCAAGGCATATTAAGTACATTGAATATTAGCATTATTTCTATAAGCCTTATCTGTGGTTTATTTCATAAAGTAGATGATATGTCAAATTACCCAACTGATGTAATTTGGATAAAAAGAGCATAATCTTTTTAAAGGAAACATGAAAATCCTTCTTGCAAATAAATTTTTCTATCTTAAAGGTGGTTCGGAATATGTATTCTTTGACAGTGCTAAACTTTTAGAAAGTAGAGGGCACAAAGTAATATTTTTTTCTATGAGACATCCAAGGAATTTTTCTTCAGAATATGAAAAATATTTTGTTTCTAACGTAGATTACGAGAGTAATAGATTCAAAAGTAAAATTGATGCTTCTTTAAAACTTCTATATTCTTTTGAGGCAAAAAGAAAAATAGAGGAGTTAATAAAAAAAGAGAGGCCAGATGTTGCTCATCTGCACAATATTTACCATCAAATTTCCCCTTCTATTTTACATAGTTTAAAGAAATTTAAAATACCCATAATTATGACTCTTCATGATTATAAGTTAGTTTGTCCTAATCGTTCCTTAAGAATGAATGAATCTTGTTGTGAGGAATGTAATAAGGGAAAATATTTTAGATGTATAATTAATCTTTGTGTAAGTAAATCATACATAAAGAGTTCCTTAAATATGATAGAAATGTATTTTCATCACAGTATCCTCCATATTTATGAATTAATAGATATATTTATTGCTCCAAGTATTTTTTTAAAAAATAAAATAGAAGAAATGGGTTTTAAAGGCGAAATAGTTTATCTTCCGAATTTTATCCACAATAAAGAGCTTGACTACTTTTGTAACTGGCAAGACCAAGAGAGAATAATACTTTATTTTGGTAGGCTTTCTAAAATAAAGGGTCTTTTAACGCTTCTTGAGGCAGTAAGAGGGTTAAATGTTGAACTTAGGATAGTGGGAGAGGGTCCATTAAGATCAACTTTAGAATATAAAGTAAGGAAAGATCAGCTCAAAAATGTCTGCTTTCTCGGATATAAACAAGGAGAAGCCCTGTACAATGAAATTCAAAAAGCAATGGCGGTAATTTTACCTTCAGAATGGTATGAAAACAGCCCTCGCAGTATAATTGAAGCTTTTTCTTTAGGGAAGCCTGTCATTGGCTCAAGAATCGGAGGTATCCCAGAATTTATAAAAGATAAAGAGACAGGTTTAACCTTTAAACCTGGAAATGCAGAAGATTTAAGGACGAAAATACAATTTTTTCTCAATAATCAAGACATAACTAAAAAATGGGGTGAAAATGCAAGAAAATTGATTGAGGAGAAATTCTCTGAAGATAAATATTATGAAGAAATAATGAAACTCTATAAAGAAGCTATTCGGAAGGCGAAACAATGACAGAGGGAGCGCTTAAGCAAAGATTGAGTAATAACATTTCGAAATATTTCGAAAATATAGATTCTTCCGCAGACATTAAAATTGATATAACAAAGGGCAGACGTTTAGCATCTCATTCAAAACATTTACATTGTTTGATAAAAATTAAAACTAGAGGTCAAAATGTAAGGAGAGAGTATATATTTGCAAAATATGCTAATAAAACTGAATTTGATAATTTATTAAAAATACAAAGTTTTTATCAAAATGCAAATATAATTCTCAAAATTCCTAAGCCATTAGATTACTATACAGACTCTAAGATTTTAATATTAGAGGGAATAAAAGGAGAGAACCTATTATTACATCTTTTAATAAATCTATTACCTTTTATGAGGATAATCAACAGAAGGTCGCTTGAACATACAATGCGATTATGTGCAGCATGGTTAGCCGAATTTCATAATTTAACTTATATTCGGAATGTCGAAAATCTTAAAGACGAATTAGAAATTGCCTTTAAGAGATTAGAAATGATTCCATATTTTAATAAACAACAAAAAAAAGATTTAATGAATAGATTGGTAATTTCCAATGGTAGTGTTAAATGCCTACCAATGACTCTAACTAATCGTGATTTTTCCCCTAGAAATATAATTTTTGATAACAAAAATGGAATAAAAGTTGTCGATTGGGCAAAAATTATTGAAAAAAATATTTATTATAGCATTGCATATTTTTTTACTAATCTCGAAAGTAGAGCCAGACATTATATTTATTCTCTAAATTACATTAAGACTTTAGAACAATTGTTTTGGGATGAATATAGAAAAAAAAGTAAATTTAATGTTAATAAAGTTTCATTTAAGTTCATGAAAATACTATACAACATAGAATATTTATATGAATATTATACTAAAACTGGGGTTTTTGAAGAATGGATACAATCAACTAGAGCAATGAATATTTTTGTAAATCAAATTGCCAATAATTTATTAGACGGATAGAGAATTCAGAAAAGAAATTAAAAATGGATAGGAAAGATTTAAAGAGTCTATATGAAGATCGAGAAAAAGTGGAAGAATATTGGGATAGAACTGGTGCTCATACGTTGACACCCGAAGAATTGGAAGTATTAAAAAAGAAACTGTTATACGAACATACTTGGGCAATTACAGTAGATATGTTCATTAAGATGGCCATGTTGCGTAGTGGCATGAGGGTTTTAGATGCAGGATGCGGCTGGGGACGAACAATAATTGGATTGAAAAAGTACATACCGGACCTCAAAGTAACAGGAATAGATATTACACCAAGATTAATCAATCTGGCAGAACGTATTGTAGCGGAAGAAACAGATAAAAAAGATACTTTACTTAGAGTTGGGGACGTCCAAAACTTAGAATTTAGCGATAGCTTCTTTGATGCTGTGCTTTCGACACGAGTATTGCAATATGTAAGCAATCCTCAAAAAGCAATAAATGAATTTGCAAGAGTCTTAAAAATAGGTGGAAGAGTAATTGTAATGGTTCCTAATAAATTAAATCCTGTAGTTTTTGTAAAATATCATACAAAGTCCTACTCTCCCTTTGAGCTAAAAATGTGGTTTGAAAATGCAAATTTGAAAATTGTGGGTTTTGGTAGCATAGGTTATATTCCTACAATTTATAGATCCAAAAATTATACTGAACTTGTTTATATAGATCGGGTGATTAGAACTATACCTATTTTAAAATATTATGGTGGATTAGCTATGTGTATTGGAGAAAAAACTGTCAAAGATTAAAAACTCATTCGGTATAAAAAATGAGAAATCATCGCATATTTAAAATAATTTTTACAACAACAGTATTTTTATTTAGTTTTGATGCTTTCTTATATGCGCAAGACCATAATATTATAATAGTTGAAACGAAAAATAAAAGCTTTAATATTAATAAAAAAATTTATGGCAATAACTCTGTTGCATACGATCCTATGACTTATGAAAACTGGGCGAAAGAGTATTATGGGTATTCTGATTATGGCGCAGGTATTTGGAACCCAAAATGGAGAGAGTCAGTTAAAGAAGTGATTGATTTGGTAAAGGATGCTGGCATTACTATAGTGCGTTTTCCCGGTGGTTGTGGAACACATCATTATAATTGGAAGAATGCTATTGGTAAAGAAAGGATACATTTTTTATATGGCATTGATGAGTTTTTGAAGACCTGCGAAGAGGTAAGAGCAGAGTCGGTAATTACAGTAAGCTATTTTACCGGCAATGAGCAGGATGCTGCTGATTTAATAGAATATCTTAATTCCCCGAATGATGGAAGAAATCCTAATGGTGGAATTGATTGGGCAGTTAAGCGAGTAAAAAATGGTCATTTTCTACCTTACAATGTGAAGTATTTTGAGATTGGCAATGAGGTTTATCATGGCGACCACCAGAAGATAAAAAAGGTTGAGCCTGAAGATTATGCCCGCAGGTATTTGAAATACTATCAAGCGATGAAAGCAGTTGATCTCTCAATTAAAATTGGGACAGTTTTTCATACAAAAGAATGGGATGAAGGGGTTTTAAAGATAATAAGAGAAAAAGTAGATTTTGGTATTATTCACACTTATCCTACTCCTGTATGGGGAAAGGGGTTAGAGCAAATGGACACCAAGGAAATTTTTAGAATATCTTTAGCCATCCCTATTTATAAAGATGAAGTCAATTTTCAGAATACCTTAAAACTTCTAAGAGAAAAATCTGGCAGAAATGTACCGTTGGCTATTACCGAATATAACGGAGGTTTTGTTCAGAGTAAACCTGTGCCATACAGACACTGTCTTGGGACAGCTCTTTTAAACGCAGAGTTGTTGCGGATTTTTATGAAACCGGAACACAATATTCTTATGGCCAATTACTGGCAGTTTTGCAATGGATATTTTGGGATGATTAAGTCGAAGACCGATTTTATAAAGCATGACTATCGATATCCGATAAATTATATTAAACGTCCTAATTATTATGTATTTGAGTTATACCATAAGCATTTTGGTTCTAATCTTATATCAACAGATGTAAAATGTGATTCTTATAGAGTTAAAGGACACTCTATTCCTTATCTATCTGTTAATGCCAGCACAGATGCGGCTAAAAACAGAATATATCTGATGGTAATAAATAGGAATTTAGATGAAAGTGTCACAGCTATTATTGATTTAAAAGATTTTGTCCCTTCCGGAAAAGGTGAAGCCTGGATTTTAAATGGGCCGAGTGTAGATGCGACGAATGAAGAAAACCCTAATAATGTAAAGGTAAGGCATATTAAGTTTAAGGTTAGAAGTTCTGACCCTACAACTTCGAACCTTCAACTTCTAACCAGCTTCCAGTTTACTTTCGAACCGCACTCTCTAACTGCTATCGAGGTGGATAGAAGGCAATGAGTCAAGAAGATTTGAGAAGAATCGGAACGATAGAAGAACATTATGCAGTATAAGTCATTGGCAGGTACAATCCTCGGGAGCGGTCTTGCAGGATACATTTCATCAATCGTAAATGCCAATCGTCTTCTGGTTGTATATTACCATCATGTTCTGCCTAAAGAAAAGATGGAGAACCTTGCCGTAGACGACAACTTCATCGATACCGAGACGTTTGAGAGACAATTGGAATTCTTTTCTCGAAGGTATCGCTGTGTGACTGACATTGATATAGCACGGGCTATTGAAAACGGTGATCGGCTGGGCCAGAGATCGGTGTGTATCACGTTTGATGACGGGTTTGCCGACAATTATAAGTATGTGTTTCCTCTTTTGGAAAAATATGGATTAAAGGCGACCTTTTATATCACCACCTCGCGGATTAGATTGAATGAAACGAATAAGGAGTTTATGAGTTGGGAAGAGTTAAAGGAGCTCGTATCTCGCGGTCACAGTATTGGCGCCCATACTATTTCGCATAGGATCCTTTCTCGTTTATCTCCCGAAGAGATTGAAACGGAAATCGCAGGTTCAAAACGGGAGCTTGAAGAGAAGTTGAATATTCGTGTTGTGTCGTTTGCATACCCCCACGGGAAGGCGGGTGACATTCCCGCAGCAATTTGTGAACAGATCCTCAAGAAGCATGGATTCTCTATGGCGGTAACGACCCTTGGAGGGTTTGTGCCGCTGTCGGGTACTTTTAATCCGTTTTGGATGAGCAGAATCGGATTCAGCAAGGTCGAACCGTTCTCATTTTTTCTCGCGAAAGCATACTGGGGCGCATTTTGGCAGCGCTGAGGCGAATCCTACAACCCCGGCCATTTACACATGAGAATTCTGGGGAATTTATTCCGGGGAAAGAGGGCAATGCGTGGGTTCTGAATGGCCCAAGCATTGACGCGACTAATGAGCAGAATCATAATAATGTGAAAATAACGCATAACAAGTTTAAAGTAGGAAGCAACCCGTTTGAATATACGTTTGAGCCACATTCGCTGACGGCGATTGAGATACAGAGAAAATAATAGAAGTAAGCATAATTTTTAACTTGTTTATCGATACAATGATAGATAATAAATCAATTTCTCCAGAAGAACTAAATCTTAAACAAGGTTCTATTTTTTGTAAACTTGATGGAAAGGTTATATCTATTTCAAAAAGAACCGTTCTCCTTCAAGCTAATAACAGAGAAGGCAAAATTCAATTCATTAAAGATTCTGATAATAAACTTAAATTTTTTTATAGCTCCTTATTCTCTAATGAAATAAAATTCGAATATGACACCGCATTATTAGATTCATCTAAAAGTTATATTTATGCTTTTACATGGGACATAACTAAAAAGGAATTTACTGTTTATTTAAATGGTAAGGAAATTGAGAAATTTCCAATGAGTTTAAAGAAATAGTTAATTAATATGGTGAAGTTGTCTGAAGGTGAATGTATTGATAGATTAATTGATATAAAAAATAAATTATCGCATTTTCTACATTTGGTTGAGGTTGGCAACATGACTTTTTTTGATAATATTTCTTTAGAATTAAGGAAGTTATTTTGTAAAAAAAGCGGTAAAGATGGTTTTCTTGTTGAGATTAAAAATAGATTTATGCTTAAAATTTCTGTCTATTTTCCCATCCCCTTAATAAGAAGGCTACCAAAGGGATTAGCGGAATCGATGACGCATTCATTTGAAAATCCGCAAATTGATTGGTTTAAAAAAAGCAAAAATAACACTTTATTTGATCTATGGACTGTGCTTAAAGATACGGATTCTGTTGTTTTTGAAGGGAAAAGATATAGTTACAAGAAATTCATTGAAATATGGGCTGATAAAAGAGGAGCTCATATTGATATTGAAATCCCCGATGTTGAATATCGACCTTTTTCTAAAAATATTTTGATCGAAAATTTAAGTATAGGAGAACAAGTTTTGTATTCATTAGCAAACAATGCGATAACCATGATTGAAAGTATTGTGGATTGTGTTAGTAATGGCAAAGAGTCAGATTTTGCAAGAAAAATAAAGATATAAAAACACATGGTAATTAAACTCCACGGTTCAATAATCGTCACCTACCGCTGCAACGCGAGATGCAATATGTGCGAGGTATGGAAAAATCCTACTAAGCCTCAAGAGGAAATTGGCTTAGATGTAATTGAGAAGCTCCCGCAAATGTTCTTTTGCAATATTACTGGTGGGGAGCCGTTTGTGCGCGAGGATTTGCCGGAAATTATTGAAGAGCTGCGCAAAAAAGCAAAACGCATTGTCATCAGCACTAACGGGTTTTTTACTGAGCGGATTATAGATTTGAGCAAAAAGTATCCAGATTTAGGCATCCGCATCAGTATTGAAGGTTTACAGGAAGCCAATGATAAAATAAGAGGTATCCCCGACGGATATAATCGCACGCAGGAGACTTTGCGTAAGCTTCAGGAAATGGGCCTAAAGGATATCGGCTTTGCCATAACAGTGCAGGATTTAAACTACAAAGATTTGGTGCCACTTTATAAAATGGCGAAAGAGCGGGTTTATGAATTTGCCACTGCGACACTTCACAATTCGCATTACTTCCATAAATGGGATAATAAAATTGAAAATAAAGCTGCAGTGATTATGGCTTTTGAAAATCTTATAAAGGAATTGTTGAAATCCAGGAAAATTAAAGAATGGTTTAGGGCTTATTTTAATTATGGGCTTATAAATTATATTTTAGGAAACCCGCGGTTACTTCCTTGTGAAATGGGCAAGGATGGATTTTTTCTCGATCCTTTTGGAGATATCTTAGCCTGCAATGGGATGGACGAAAAAAAGCCGATGGGCAATCTTAAACATCAAACTTGGAATGAGGCCTGGAATAGCCAACGCGCAAAAGAAATACGCGATATGGTAAAAAGCTGTAAGAAAAATTGTTGGATGATTGGGAGCGCCGCGCCGGCAATCTGGCATCATCCTGTTAAACCCATTTTATGGGTTCTAAAAAATAAAATAATACAAAGATGAGAGTTGCAGTCTTAGGCACGCGTGGGTTTCCCGGAGTCCAGGGCGGGGTAGAGGCGCACTGCGAGAACCTTTACCCCCGGCTTGCCGCGAAGGGTTGTGAAGTAATTGTCTTTGGGCGTAAGCCATATATGGTAGAAATCAGGGACAGTCCCCATTCGGGGACAGTCCCTGTTATTTTTAAAGGGGTAAAAATTATACCTTTATCCTGCCCGAAGAATAAATTTCTCGAGGCGTTTTGGCATACCTTTAAAGGAACTTTTGCGGCGAAGAAGATGAAGCCCGATATTTTACATATCCATGCCATAGGGCCTACGTTATTTGTTCCGCTTGCGCGCTTATTAGGCCTTAAGGTAGTTATGACGCATCATGGCCTGGATTATGAGCGTAAAAAATGGGGTCTTTTTGCTAAACTTATTTTACGCTTAGGGGAAATATTGGGGTGCAGTTTTGCTAATGAAGTTATAACGGTTTCAAAAGTACTTGCTGATGATATTAAAAAGAAATATAGACGTAGCGTTCACGTTATCCCTAATGGCGTTATTATACCTCAACTGGCGCAGTCAGAAAGTACGCTTGAAAAATACGGCCTTATTAAAGATAAATACATCTTAGCTGTAGGTAGATTTGTGCCCGAGAAGGGATTTGATAATTTAATTGAAGCTTTCCAAACAACTCAGGGACAGTCCCCAAAAAACGGGGACAGTCCCTTTC
Organism: Candidatus Omnitrophota bacterium; assembly: GCA_030692055.1. Next base: position 14,932 of record JAUYCY010000135.1, read on the forward strand.
GTTGGAAATTAGTCATAGCAGGCGATGCGGACCACGAAGACGCATACAGCAGACAGCTTAAGGAAAAGGCCAAAAATACTCCAAATGTCGTATTAACCGGCTTTTTAAGCGGTCAGCCGCTTCAGGAATTATACAGCTATGCGGGGCTATTTGTGCTGCCTTCATATTATGAGGGGTTGCCCATAGTTCTGCTTGAGGCAATGAGTTATGGGCTTTCTTGTATAGTGAGCGATATTCCGGCAAATAGAAATGTTGAGCTTTCTTCAGAGAGATACTTTAATCCGGGTGATGTTCAGGGCTTAGCTGATAAAATAAAAGAGTTTATCGCTCAACCCTTAAGCTTAGAAGAGCAGAACAAACAGGTGCGCATGATTGCAGAAAATTATAATTGGGAGGTTATTGCGGAGAAAACTGTAGGAGTTTATAAAGGCTTATAAACTCCCGGTTATAGGTTTACGGTGAACGGTTTTCGGTTAATGGTTAAAAATACCAATTAAATAAATTAGTGAGATTTTGCCGCTCTTTGCGTATATTGGAGTGAAGGGAGAGGCTATGGTAGAAATGGCTTGACAGTATGTCGCAATAAGTATATACTTTTTGCGACATCAATAAAATGGAGAGTATAATGCAAAGCATTGTAACTAAAATAAAAGAAAGAATATACAGCAAAAGCCGAAGTTTTGTTTTTACGAAAAGCCATTTTCTTGATCTTGGAAGTCGTATGGCCGTGGCTAAAGCCTTAGAGCGTTTAGCAGACTCCGGAACTATCCGCCGACTCGCGCGTGGCCTGTATGATTACCCGGAGAAACACCCTGTATTGGGAGAATTACCCGCAAACTATGAGCACATCGCTCAAGCGTTGGCAGGAAGGGATAGTTTAAAAATTCAACCTTCCGGGGCATATGCTGCCAATCTGCTTGGCTTAACCGAGCAAGTACCAGCGAGAATTATTTTTCTGACAGATGGCGCCAACAGGACAGTACAGGTTAAAAATCAGCAGATTGTTTTAAAAAGAACAACACCCAAAAATATGGCAACTGCCGGGAACGTTAGCGGTTTGGTCATTCAGGCTTTACGGTATTTAGGAAAAGATCACGTAAATGATAAAACAATAGGAATACTTAAGAAGAGATTAACCGGGGATGATAAGCGTCAGCTTATGCGCGATCTTCGCTATGCCCCTGCGTGGATAGGATTAATATTGAGACAACTGCAAAGCGAATTGGGCACATTATGATACAGCCAAGCCGGGTACCTTGCGGTTGGTGCCTCGTGATAATCAGGTAAGCCAATTGAAAAACGATTACCGTCAGATGCAACAAATGTTCTTTGAAGAGCCTCCGTCATTTGAGCGCTTTATAGAAAAACTGCGGGTTGTCGAAGAGCAAATTAATGGAGTAAGCAGCTTATAAAACTGCAACCAATGTTTCATAAATTGGATGGATCCATAAAAAGCTTGAAGACGTATGAGGGGTGGTAAAGTGTAATGATAAAATTCGGCATAAGGCAATCCTTTGACAGAATTGAGCAAATTGAAGATAGGTACGCCAATTTGAGCGTGCCTGTTGAAGTCGCTCTTCCGTATTACTGGGATATATATGAACCCGTAAGAGGACGCTTAGCGGAAATAGCAGAAAAGATTAAATCTTATGGGACAGAAGTTCTAAGCATACACGCAGTTCAGGCGCCTATTACGAATGAAAAATTTAAGATATGGGGAAAAGAGATAGTTGATTTCGCTAGGGCACTCGGGGTGACGAATATTACTTTGCACCCTAACAATGTTAATAAGGATAAAGCCGTCCAAGACGAAGCGCTCAAGAATTTGGAATATTTTTCTGGGCTATATAAAGACGATGTGGTTTTTTGTATTGAAACCTTTGAAGGCAAGCGAAGAGTATTTACTCCCGATGAAATAGTTGCATTGAATTTGCCGATGACGTTGGATACATCGCATATACATGACGATGAAAAGGTTTGGAGCTTGATTAAGGGCTATAAAGAACGTATTCTAAATGTGCATCTTTCAGCCAGAGATGGCGCGAAACAACATCTGCCTGTTGACGATTTTTGCAAAGAGGTGGCGCGCTATCTGATAGATAGCAAATGGACTGGGAATGTAATTTTGGAGTATCTATTCGAGTTTCACGATCAGATGTCGAAGGATTTGGAGCTCTTAAAAGCAATGCAGTAAGAATAAAGATTAGAGAAGAAGAAAGAAGAATGAAAAAATATATATATTATTTGGGATGGTTGCTGGTTGGGGCGCTATTTTTTCCTTTACTGCGCACTTTATACGCGCAAAGGTGGGATGCGCTGGGGTATACGCACGCATTCTTTATTTTACCGATTAGTATTGGGCTTGCCTACTGGAAAAGAAAAGAATTAGCTACGGCTTATCTTGAAACCAGGGAAAAATTCGGCTTAATAAATTTAATTATCTTTGTTTTAGGGCTATTGATGTATTTATTCGGCTGGAGGCAGGATTATACAGTTATCTCGGCATTTGCTTTGATTCCTTTTTTATATGGGTTTATCGGGTATATTTATGGAAGTAAGGTTCAGAAGAAACTTCTCTTTCCTATATTATATCTATTATTAATGGTGCCGCCGCCATTCGCGCTTTTGGATAGGGCGACTCTGCCGTTACGTTATATCAGCGCCTACGGGGTGGAGGGGGTATTTAAGGTATTGGGCTTTGCTGTGCAGAGAGAAGGGCTGATGTATACGGTTGAGGGTTACCAGATGGTGATTGATGATGCCTGCAGCGGGTTTAGGAGCCTGATCACTATGTTTTCTTTGGGGTTAGTGTATGTGTATATCACAAAAAGCCGGGCCCTAAAGAAAGCTGTGTTGATTGCGTCAATCTTGCCGCTTGCCATAATCGGCAATATGGTCAGGATTATGACCATTTCGCTGCTGAGTATTTATTTCGGAGAAGAGGTTGCCCAGGGGTTCCTGCATTCTTTTAGCGGTATAGTCATATTTTTGTTTATTGTTTTGGGGTTTGTGGCGGTTGAGGCCCTTTGGATAAAGGAAAAAAAGGTTAAAAAAAATGAGCCAAAAGAATTTGAGTGGTTTGCATAAAAGAGCGGTTTTCGGGATAGTTTTAGTCAGCGTTGTGCTGGTGGTGGCCATTTACTATGTATATTTTGTGCCGCGGGCAAAATACTCGGGCAAGTCCCTGACCAAAGAAGTGCTGGATTCAATCCCCATCAAAGGGCAGAACTGGCAGGAGGCCAAGATTCAGGACGTTAATACTAACTTAGAGGGCGAAGTTTATAACTTTATCAGCAGGATTTTTGCCCGGCAGTATGAAAACCTGGCAGAGCCGGGGCAGGTGGCTTTCCTGATTGTTTTAGACGCCGGCAATTTCCATTACCCTAAGGTTTGCTTTACCGGCGCGGGGTTTAAGTCAGAAGAGTTGGAGGCAAGAGTGCTGAATTTAAAGTCAGGCCAGCTGAAAGTGCATCTTATGCTCAGCGAGAGTAAGAGCGAGAGGCTTTTGAGCGTTTACTGGATATGCATTGACAAGCAAATTATCCCTACCTGGGCAGAGCAGAAGGTCAAACAGCTCTATTATTCGCTTTTTAACAAAGAACGGGTGGGGTTGATGGTTAGAATTGACATTCCGGTGGCGGAGAACATAGATGTTAGTTTAAAAATAGCGGATAACTTCATAAATGATATTTATGAAGTTATGCCCGAGGAGTATAGGGGATATTTAGTCGGGAGCTAGGAGCAAAGGAGAAGAAATAGATTATTAAAGAGTTTAAAAAATAGTTTAAAAAGTTCTTGACAAAATGTATTTTGGTGGTATACTTCACCTAAAGCAAGATTTGAAGACCAGCCATCAAATCTACGCAATTGCCAATCAAATAATTCAGGGCAGGGTAAGATTAGTCATGAAAAAAACGCTACTAATACTATTTGTTGCAGGGATTTCATTATTTATTCTTAATAGCAGTGCTTTTGCAGCTGCAAAATGGGATTTTAAGACTACGGAAAAAGGCAGTTCTGATTTAAAGACAGAATTCGGCTGGGATGAGAAGCCGTTTAGTTTTTTGTTTATCGACCAAGATAAATTCTCGCCTGTGCCTTCCGAACTTGACATTAAATTAACTTGGCTCTATGGCGCTGAAGAGCAGTATTCGGAGCGTTTTTATCATTTATCGTGGTCTAACAACTTAGGCCCAAAAGGTAATTTTAGAATCTGGGAGGACCCGGATCGTTGGAATGATATAAGGCAAGTTGGAGATTGGATAGCAAAAGTCAGCTGGAGTGCTAATGTTGATGACACCTGGACATCGAATTTTAACAAATCCGCAAATTTTACCGTAACCCCCGAACCTTTAAGTGGTATTCTTTTTGCTGTCGGCGGGGTTGCCTTGGCGTTTTTTAGAAAAAAGAAGAGTAAGGTTTAATAACCGGAGAAAGAGAAAAT
>JAUYCY010000191.1 GCA_030692055.1 Candidatus Omnitrophota bacterium
CGCTCCTCCTTCAATAATACCTTTAAAAACCAGTGAATGGTTTTGCCTATCAAAAATTAACTCATTTAAAACCATTTCTTTCGGTATTAAGGTGCTTATAAGTTTTAGCAGGCCATAAACAGGGGCTCTGCCTCGCTGTATGGTGGCTAAAAGCTTCCCCCTTACTTCTATTTTATTATTCAAATCTTTAACCAATTCTATGGTGCCTAGTTGTAATTTTGCGTTAGCTAAACGTTTCTTGTAATCACTTACACGAAAATTAGCAATAAAAAATAAAAATACTATTGCGACTATAAAGAAAAAAACTTTTAAAAAAGCTTTTTTTATAAACTCAAATTTTTTAACCATTTTTCACCTGGACTAACTGTATGCTATAAATATCAAGTCGTAATTTTTTTATAGAATTTAAAGCATTATGTATATTTTTTAGTTATTTTATCTTTAAGCTTATCGCTATATTATTGCCATAAACGTAAATTCTTAGGTAAGCTTATAATAAAATTACTTCCCTGGCCATACTCTGACTCAACAGTTATTTCGCCGCCATGCGCCTGGATAATCTCTTTCGTAATATATAAACCAAGGCCTGTGCCCTTGACCTTATCTTTGACACGGTGCTCTATCCTATAAAATCTATCAAAGATTCTATCTAAGTCCTCTGGAGCGATACCAATACCACTATCAGAAATACAAACCTTAATAAACTTATCCATATCTTGGCAGTTTACTTCTATCTTGCCAGATAGCCGGTTATATTTTATTGCGTTATCAATTAAATTAAGTATGACTTCGCATAGCTTGTCTTCATCTCCCCACACTTCTATCTTTTCATGAGGTAAGTTAGTTGTAATCACAATATTTTTCTTTGCCGCTAAAGGAATAAGGGTTTCCGTAGCGTTACTAAGAAGCATACCTATATCGAACAGGGTTCTATGCATTTCCTTTATTTTCGACTCTGCTTTAGAGAAGTCCAATAAATCATCAATAAGCCTCTCTAGGCGCTCAATACTCTTTCTGGCCAATCCCAGAACTTTTTCCTGTTTATCATTTACGTCACCAATAACTCTATCCAAAATAAGCGCAACTGTCTCTTTAACGGTTGCTAGAGGAGTACGTAATTCGTGAGAAACATTAGCAATGAAATCTGAACGCAACTGGTCTAGGGCCTTTGCATCTTCTTGTAAGTATGCATTATTAACTGAGATTACCGCTAAATCCGCCACGGTCTGTAACATACCCAGGTCTTCATCATTAAAAATGTTTTTGGAAAACTTATTGTTCACATTAATCACGCCAATAACTTTATCTTTAATCTTTAAAGGCACGCTTAAAAGGGAATCTGTATGGTATTTACCGTTCCTTCTTAAGAAACGCGAATCCTTTGTTATATCTTTAATTAAAAGAGCTTCGCCGGTCTGAGCAACCCACCCGGAAACACCTTCGCCTAACTTTATTTTTGCATCTCGCACAATTTGCCTGTCAAGGCCCTTTGCCAGCTTTATTAATAACTCATTTTTATTTTTACTTATCAACATAATTGAAACGATTTCTACGGATAAAAATTCTGAAACCCTGTCTGAAAGTACATTAAGGCTATTTTCCAAATCAATGGCTAAAGAAATCTCTTTAGTGATAATATAAGCTGCAACAAATTTTAAAAGCGACTTCTCAAAAGCCTGAAGCTCTTTGCTATGAATGCTTTCCGTAACGGATTTCAAATCGCTGAGTATAATTTCTCTTGGCATATTTCTTATTCCTTTTTAGCCTTTTGGTACATTTTGCCTTTCAGCTAAAATATTAGATTTAAGCCTCATTTAACAACTCTTTTAGTTTCGTAATTAAAACCTGCGGCTCAAAAGGTTTAGTTATATAACTATCTGCACCGACATCCTGGCCTAGCTTTTTATCTTCTTCCTGAACACGGGCAGTGAATAGGATAATAGGGATTTTCTTATACTTCTCATCAAACTTAAGCATCCGACACACCTTATAGCCATCTATTTTAGGCAGCATTAAATCCAAGATGATAAGGTCAGGTTCTTCTTTTCTAGCTTTATCCAATCCTTCCTGGCCATCATGAGCAACAATTACTTCGTAGCCATTTGCCTGCAGGCGAAAAGTTACGGCTTCCACCAAATCCTTTTCGTCATCCACGATTAATATTCTCTTTTTATCCATAGCTTAATACTCCTTTGTTATAATTCTATATTAAGGACATTAATAGCTGCGTTGTTTAACAATTTTACCATATCTAAGCCAAAAATCTATGCGAATTCAAGAAAGTTCACTTGCCAACGAAGTTGGCAAGTTCACAACTTTGAACTTCCTTGCGGTGGCTAGTAGAGACTAATCGCCTAGTTTGTTGCCAAAATGGCCTGTTTTATACTTTCCTATACCGCAAGAATCTTATTACTATTTCCAATTATTGCCTTTATTCTCTCTCAGGCGAATACCCCGTGGCTTGCCACGGGGATGCCCGGCCTTCGCAGCCGAAGCGGCTGCTTCGGCGGAGTAGGCAAGCCGAAATCGTAAATGTACTTGACCTCATTCCAAGGCAATGAATGAACCAGTGATAATATTAGTATAGAACATACTCCGCGGCTTGCCGCGGAGACTGGTTGATCTTTCTATTATTTTTTATACCGCGTTTAGCATACCGTCTTCCTTTAAAGATTCGAACTACAACATACGGCTGGCGAATGAACCTCCCTGCGGCAAGCCGCAGGGTATCTTGACTCAAAACAATCTCAATTGTCTAAGGTCTTCTTTGGGCCTGCCTTGTTTTTGAACATATTCTTCAACAGTAGCCCAATTAGCTTTCTCGCCAACGGTACCAACG
>JAUYCY010000008.1 GCA_030692055.1 Candidatus Omnitrophota bacterium
ATGTTTTAGGGTCTCTTACAATAAAATCAAAAACGCCATTTTTCCCAGGATTCTGGCCTGTGGCAAAACCCGTCCAAGCCACAGGCGACTGTGAAGGATTGGTTGTTGTAAGATGCCTATAAGAGCCTTGTTCTTTTAATCGGGAAAAATTAGGAAGTTTGCCTTCTTCCATCATTGGCTCAATAATTTCCGGGCTGAGACCATCAAAACCCAAAATTATAATCTTCTTATCAAATTTAAATTCTTTTTTACTCATAGTTACTCCTATTATGGTTAGCCCTAATGCTATTATAGTCAATAACAGACTAATTATAACTATTTTTTTATATTTTTTTAGAAGCCTAAATATTTTTTTAAGGAATAACAGAAATATACTCAGAAAACCAAGTAAAAACGCAATTAACCAAGCGCCTATGCTAGAAATTGTGAATCCCGTTCCTGGATCGATATATCCTAAAAACATGATTTTTCCTCATATGTTTACAGCTTATCCTGTCTTTACTCCCCAAATTCATCTGCTAATTTTAGTAAAGTTTTCTAAGGTTGAGATGTCTGCTACGCCCTGTTATATTTTAGCGACTGCATTAAATGAAACACCCGTTTTCCCCGCTAATTTTTGTTGAGTCCAAGTGCGGGTTTTCTTTAATTCCTTATGTCTATGTCTCTTGGAAAACATTTTTCTCTTTGACTAAATACTAATATTTTAGTATTATATCTTTAGTGCTTAACCTGAAGTATTTGAACGTTATTATTTTACCATATAAAAGATCTTTTCCCATCAATTTCCGCCCCCTGACATCTTTTGAATTTTCGTTCTTTCTTTTCGGGCAAAATTTTGCCCATTGACGTCGTGAGCACTGCGCGTGAGAGGTTTGGTATGCCGCACCGCTAAAGTTTTTTACTTGTTGATTGCGGCATAGCGGACGAGCTCTTATTAAAAACTCTTTGTTTTTTATTTATAAATACTTCTTAAGGCGAGGACGCTTGCGTCTTGCGCCGTGAGTTTTCTAACTTCTATAACGCAAGACGCAAAACCAAGCCGAACCCGCAATAAAATGAGCTGGAAGCCAGCCGACCCAGGCTGGCGCCGAATGAGCCCCGCTCCCAAGCGGGGCGAATGGGGCGCGGGAGATGTGGGAGCGCCGACAGGCGCGGTGCCTATAAATCTTTCTTCTTACAGCCATGAATGGTGTTTGGTAAGATTATAGGGAAAGTTTGAGAACTAAACCAAGGGGAGCCATGTTTGATGAAGGAGTTACTCCTAGGAGTAACTCCTTCATGTTTTTGGGACAAAAAATTTCCCTGAACTGTTGGGCTTGCGGCTGCCCCCACCCAGCCGCAAGCCTGAACATTTAAAAGAGGGGCGGGATTTTTAATGCTTTGCCTGTCAATAAGTTGCGGATGGCAAAGCATATTTATTTGGATGGATTCTTTTGAATAAAGAATGTCTTTAATGTATCTTTTTAGTGCTAAAGCTTGCTCAATTTTGATCGTCCTTTCTAAGTATTCCACCAAGTTTTTAAGGTTCTGTTGTACAGTATTTGGGTCAATAGGTGAGCATGAATGCGATAGTCCGAGTCCTTGATGGTCCCCCAAGGCCTCAAAATTGAGCTTGAATATCGAACTATCGATATAATGGGTATCTAATGAGATTCTCTTTAGATTATCTATTACGAACCTTTCTAATCTATCCGCATTAATATGGCGTATAGAGCAGGCATTCCAGTCTTGTTTGAATGTCTTTGTGCATCGGTAATAATAGTAGCGTTTTAAAGATTTTTTAGTGGAATGCGCAGGCGTCATAAAGGAATTGCATTCTGCGCAGTGGACCAAGCCGGCAAGGAGATAATCTTTGTATAAGCGCAATCTCCTAAATCTCTCTCGCTTGAATTGCTGAACATAGTTAAATAAATCTTCCGAGATAAGCGGCTGATGCATACCTTGATAAATTTTTCCGGAAAATCTCATTTTCCCAATATAAATAGGATTTCGTAATATGCTTTGTAGATGAGCTTTGCTAAAAGGCAAATTTTTATTATTAAATATTCGTTTTTCCTTTAGTAACTGATAAGTTTTAGCTAAAGAGCCGGTCTCGGCAAAAATCGCAAAAATCTTTTGTAATTTTTGCGATTTTTGCTCATCTGGCACCAGCCGCTTATCCACTACTTTATAACCGAAAGGCACGCTGCCACCATTCCACATTCCTTTTTGCGCCCGCTCTAAAAGTTTATCCTTCGTTCTCTCACTAGTAAGTTCTCGTTCAAACTGCGCAAAGGTAAGCATAATATTGCGAAGTAAGCGGCCGGATGGAGTGGAGGTGTCAAATCTTTCGGTAATTGAAATAAAATCTACCTTGTATTGCTCAAAAACTTCCATTAAAACATAAAAATCTTTCGGCGAGCGCGTGAGCCTGTCTATCTTGTAGACAATAACAACGTTAATCTTGTTTTCTTGCATATCGCGCATCATCTCTTGGAGCGCCGGTCTTTCCAAGTTAGCCCCGCTGAACCCGGCATCAGTGTACACCTTATAAACCAAAAGATTTTCTTAGCTATTAATAAAAGATTTAATTTTTTCTTCCTGTGCTTGGCAGGAATTAAATTCCACTTCTGCCTGGTTATCTGTACTTACTCTAGTGTAGATAGCGCATTTTGATTTAGGTTGCATATTAACCTCCTACCCAATTAAGATTAAGAGAGGAGTGGATGCTCCTCTCTTAATCAGGTAAAACCAAAGAACCCTATTCTTTATTACACGGAGGGTTCCACTTTTCAATTAAATCTGCTTCTTCTGCTTTTCGTACATCCTCATCAGAAGAGCTTGTATGTGCGTGAATGTGAGTACCACCGTGTCTTTTTATGCAAGGCAGCTTTTCATGGGTCGATGATAATCTGTCTTTTAAGCTGTCAGTTTCTCCTATATAAATTGGAACCCATCGATCAGGAGAAATCTCCTTTGCATAGATGTAGTTTCCAGGTTCGTCTTTGAAACTCGTACCCATCTCATGGATCCAATACTTATATTGTTTCCCCGATGCACCGGTCCAAAAAATAGTTCTTTCTGACATGATCAACCTCCGTTAAGTTATTTGCCCTGTTCGTTGTATTTGGGCTGGTTTATTTTAATGACTCTTACCTCCTTTTTTAGAGCCTCTTTTATACTGCTGAATTGCTCAATTCGTACGCTTGTACCAGGAATTTCATCAAGTTCTTCTGTGACGCGTTTTCGCACTCTACCACGTTGTGCAGTACCGGCATAGTTTAGTGTACCAGATTCTGTTTCAATTCGGTATAAAACAGGTTTGTCATTAGGAAGCTTCTCAATGCCACTCTTGGTAAATCTTACTTTTTTTGTTCCCATTTTTCCTCCTTATAAATAGCCGTCCGATTCATTTTATTCATCCTGCGAAAATATGAATTGGTTTTATATAAAACCGCTCATGGTGACACCTCCTTTTTATTTCTCCTTGACAAAGTCAGCTTGAAGGTGTTACCATATAAAAAGGAACGCACCTTTTCTACTGCCAAGTGGGAGAGGATATTGTGTTTCTGGCGGTTGAATCGTTAACGCGATTCGCCGCCTTCTTTATTTAATCTTTTTCTACCTTCTTCTTATGTTTCTTCAATATAATATAGTATAATTTACCCATCTGAGGATCGCTGTATTCCTTGGGGTCATATTTATTAACATACTCTTTATGGTTGATTCCGTGTGCGCCAAAAAACGAATGAACCACTACGCTTGCAGAATTTACGTTAGCAGTATGAATTATTTTATAAACACCACGTAGATTCTTATCATTTGTAAAACGAAATCCAACAGCATTGTTATTTTTGTCGTAGCTTAATAATACGTGTGAGTATTTGCGTATGTCCTCTTTCTTGTAGAAACCCGAGTTAAATCCAAATCCACCATGTTTTCCTAAACTAATTTTATAACTAGTAAACTTACCACCAAAATCTTCAAATGTGACGAAGTTCAATTTCTTAACCATATCATCACCTCCATTACTTAAAGATTATATAGTATAATTAGTTGAATGTCAAGATATTTTTATTAAAAAGAGCAAATTTCTATCCAAACAAATAATCTTGTGAAACAAGATTAAAAA
>JAUYCY010000074.1 GCA_030692055.1 Candidatus Omnitrophota bacterium
AATACGATCGCCAACGAGCCGGGGGGCTTCATCTAATACTTTTTGTAAATATTTATGTTCGGAAGAGTTGGCGTATTTTCCAAAATCACTTCGATATGTTTGAAGCAGGGAATTTTGGATTCGCTGACAATTTAAAAAATTTCTGCTCTCAAGATACTCTTTAACTACAGCCGGCATACCTCCTACAATAAGATATATGCGCAGCAGGTCTATCAGTTTCTTATGTACCGCGCTATCAAATACGCTGTTCAATCGTATTTCCCGCAGATGACGCCGCAACAACTCATTTCCGGATGCCGTTAAGAACTCGCCAAATGATAAAGGCTCAAGATATATAAACTGCACCCTTCCTACCGGCATTTTAAAACTTGAATTGTTAAGGGCGAATTCCATCAATGAACCTGCCCCGATAACGGCAAGCCGATCATGCTTTTCTTTGAAATACCGCAAAGCCATTATCGCGTTGGGGCATTCCTGTATCTCATCGAGAAAGAGCAAAGTTTTCTCTGCTTCTATGGCTTCACCCAAAAGCAGCTGCAGCTTATTAATAATCTCAATAGGATCAAGCGTAGTGAAACATTCTTTGAGTTCAGGCCTAAATTCGAAATTGACGATAACTATATTTTTAAATGCCTTCTTCCCAAACTCTTCCACAATATAACTTTTACCTACTTGCCGCGCTCCTCGCAACAATAAGGGCAGCCTGTCTTTGCGTTCTTTCCAATTAAATAAATCTCTTTCCAAGTCTCTTTTCATGACAAACTTCTTCTATACGTGGCGCTAAAGGATGCGCCAGTATGCGCTTCTGCGCTATATATGGCTAATATACACGGATATAATATAGCAATATTGGCTATAATACAAGGTATATTATGTGAACCAGGGGTGAATGTCACGCCTTTTAAAACATCAAAGGTGACAGTCACCTTTGGAAGTCCAATTCCTCGAGCTTATTTCCTGGCCAAAGGAATCATGCCTCTCTATTACATATAATGAGCGGTTTGATTTAGAAAGCTTTGCGCCAATTGCCAAACCAACCACTCCCGCACCAACAATAACTACATCAACTTTTTCCATATTTATTATATCTTTTACTTTTGCTTTTTAAAAAGATACATAAAATAATCCCTAAAACAAAGAAGATAGAACTTACTATAAGTCCTATTTCTAATGACATAGGCCTATACAAAAACTTCACTATATGCTTACCCTCCGGTACTCGCACTGCCCTAAAAATATAATTTGCTCTAAAAATTTTAGCAGATTTATCATCAATGTATGCTTTCCAACCCGGATAATAACAATCCAGTAAAACCAAAAAACCTTCTTTTGGATTATCAACCGATATGCTTATATTGTTAGGCTCGTATTTTTCTATAGAAACTTTAGAAGAAGAAAGTTTTTCGTCATTTGACTTAAAATTATCTACGTTCTCCTCTAATATAACTGATTTTGAGAAGTCAAAGTTTGAATCTAATTCTTCTAATATCTCTTCTTTTTGCTTTATTATCTTTACGTTATGTACCAAAAATACGCGCGGGAGTGTATTTTTGTTTAATAAAATTTTATGAATATTGTCCTTATAAACCACATCATAGCCGTCTTTAAATTCCTCATTTTCAGGAAGAGTAACGATGTATTTTATGTTAAGAAAATCTGCGATTCTATCATTTACCCTGTCAAACTCACATAATCTTGCTTTTAAATCTTTTGGAGATTTATAAGTTAATAACCCCATAATTTGGACATATCGGTCAAGAATCAAAGATCTATACCCCTCAGGAGTAGCTATATCATATAAAAGATTTGCCTCGGGCCTAAGAAATGTCCTTTCATCTTTAGGGGTTGGATTTTGCATATCGTAATTTTGCAAAACAGGCATTACCCTAAAAAACCCCTCCTGCTTCTTAATGTATTCTGCGGATTTATATGGCGGAACTAACTCTTTATGTTGATATGCTGCTATGCTCAGATGGAAAAAAATATCTGTAAATATTAACATAGCAGTTAAAGCTATGAATGGTTTCTTTGATATTTTGTTTTTAATAAAAAAATAAATACCTGCCAAAGAAAACATAAGAAAAAAAGAAGGAAAAAGAAAATATGTATTTTTAACCGATGCCCATGATTTAAAGAAACTTATCAGCTGCTTGAGCCGCATAGAATAAAAGTCAGTTGAAGCATTGTAAAATCCTTGTTTAAACATCTGCGGCAAAAACTTACCTGATAAAAATAATGAAATTCTTTCATCAAAGACAGCTAAGGTTGCATATATAATTATTTTTAGAAGTACTAAAAACACAAGAACTAATGAAAAATAAAATAATATTTTCTTAATCGCTTTTAAGTTAAGATTTTTCCCGGATAATAAGCTTTCAATCCCGAAACTTGCTAAAATAGCCATACTAAAATAATAGATGGAATAACTTCTGCCAACAAAAGGAAAATTTTTAAGTAAAGGCAAATGCTGCGTTATGGTATGCAATAAAGGATTAAAAATAACATATAATATTACAGTAGCTGCGCAATATATAAAAAATTTCTCTATAAATTTTTTATTTTTCTTAAAAATAACGATAAAAGCTAATATGAGAGGAAATACCCCAACATACGGAGAAGATATAAATTCTAATTTCCCTTTTCCGAATAAAAACGAAGATAATCCATAGAATATCCGTTGCGGGATAAAATCAAGATCCGGCCGCAAAGAACTTAAATAAAATTTAGGGTATATAAAATTTATTGAATCTGCAGGAAAAAGCATATAACAGATACCTGCCATAGTATCTCTATGAGAAAGCTGTGATAGTTCATACATCGGCAATGTACGGAAAAAAGATAAAGAAACAAAAATAAAAAAAGGTATGGATGTTTTTATACCGCAAAATAAAATATTTTTTATACCGCTATGTTTTTTTTGAAGTATTAAGTTAAAGAAAAGGTACAAATAAAGAAAAAAGCAGTAATATAATACAAAATGAGGATTTGCATTCAAAAAGTATAAAGCTAAAGACAACCCTGTCACAAACATCCATAAAAACTTCTTTACAGTTAACCATTTATTGGCGAAAATTAAAATAAGAGGCAGGAAATATAACGGGTTATCGTCAATATCAGGCGCCAAAAACATAAAAATAAGCCCGCCCATAAAAGAAGCCGCCATAGATACACCGAACTGGCGTCTGAGCAATATAAACATAAAAAAACCTGAAAATACGCTTGATAAAAATATTTTCAGGTTCCATGCCATATTAACATTTAAAAAAGTAAGCAGCAGGTTAGAAAAACTGAAATTACTGACTGATTCTAAGTGATACGGATGGCCGCAAAGAATTAGCGGATTCCAGAAAGGAAAAATACCTTTAGTTATGCAGTCCCTAAAAAATGCATTCCAACTGTAAAAGCTAAAAAAGCTGTCGCCGATTTGTGCTACATATAATTTCGAAAAGATATCTTTGAAGAAAAACAAAGCAAAAATAATATATAGAAACAAAGGTATGAGATATTCTGTCTTTTTTGAAAATTTATTAGCATCGTTAATAAACATGCGGTTAATCGAATTCACTTTTCTTCCCTAAAATCACTAACTTCAAAAAAATTATAACCTGTGATATAAAAAGCATGGCAGGCTTACCAATATAATATCGATCATCTTTATATATAATTTGCCCGCTTTTTAAAAGACGATTCAACCTATTTTCTATTATCTCTTTTGCGTTATAACGCCGCAAAATTTCATCCATAGAAAGCCCATCTCCTGACTCGCTTAATTCTCTCAATAATCTTATCCGCCGCGCTGTTTCCCCTAAATTAATGAAATGAAAATAACAATATCCCAATGCCATATAGCTTATCACATTAACTATAATATAAGGTATGGCCTCTGATAAAGAGAGCGCAAAATTTTTTATGTAAGCCGCTTCAACACCTAATAGGGTCATTATTCCACACAAAAAACCAAAAAAAGTGGATCTTAGAAGGCTTACGTTTCGAACATAACGGCAATAGCAAACTTGGCACACGACATTTATGCCTAAACCCAAAATAGGAGAAAATATATGGAAATAAATCATACGAATTATTTAATTCGTTAATTGATTAATATGAAGCCTTCCATAACTCCTCGGGCTAAAGCCCGAGGTTTCAGCATAGCTAATACCAAGCGGCGCACTATATAATCCCTGCCTGCCGGCAGGCAGGCGCGCTTGTGAATACCGCGGTTTTTTGAGCACCTTAATGTGATGTTAAGCGAAATCCCAACATCATCGGGAAGCGCCGTGAATGTATAAATATTATCCGCCTTTTTGCGGCCGCCTTAATAAGGAAATTCTATAAAACATAAAAAGCCTAGCAAACATTAGTCCTTTGGGTGTAAGCCTATATTTTCCTTCTTCTGTATACGCTAATTTCTCTGAAACAAGATCGTGTATACGTGGAATCAATAACTTTTCATCGTTTATTTTTTGCTTGAAAATATTCTCTTCTAAGCCATCTTTCTTAGTTTTAGCAATTGACATTACCATCACTAGCGACGGGCTATCAGCCTCTAAGGCAGAATAAGTAACCATATAAGCTAGCCCCAAGGAAACAAAGAAAATACAAATTTGTAAATATTCGGGTAAAGTTTGTGGTAGTGTTATGCCAAAAATTATTATGCTCTCTTTAAGCATAAATAACAAAACTATTCCACCCAATAAAACAGTAATGAATATCGCTAATAAAATACTTTTTTGATGTATGGGTAAATGAATTTTCCAAATAGTAAAATGAATCAAAAGTGCTGCCGTAAATAATGCTGCTCCATAAAATAATACGCTCATAGCCTTGTTCTGTTTAACTATTTATCGCTCTTTTGAAAAAATTGCTTAACTTTTTAAATTCTGCGTATGTTTGTAAAGAAGTTTTTGCTTCGGAAACGATAAAACCGGCATAGCCCGCTTTTTTGATAAGATTAAGCATGCAAAGGTTATGCTTTGGAGAATGGTGTAAATGCGTATGCCACAATCTAGAGCCAAATTTATAGCCAGTGAGGTGTATATGCGATGCATTTTTTATAGCGCGAATAAATTCCTCTTCATAGACTCCGGCGCACTCCATCTGCAGGTGCTCTAAATCAAGGCACATTCCAAAATTGTAGCGGCGCATAAATTTTATAGGTTCATGAACAGTAGAAATATTTTCTACACAAATCTTAGCCTTTAAATGCCTAAACGATTTCGCTATTTCTTTATACTCATCGTCCCAATAAATATTATGAAAAACAACTACTTCGGCGCTGAGAGCTTTCGCCAAAGTTACCAATTTAAATAATTCATAACCGCCATTGGGAGCGTGTAACACATACCGGAAGGAAAACTTTTTACATAATTCTAATATCCTTTTTAAATCAGTAAGAATATCGCGAGAAAGATATAATTCTACTGCCTCTATGCCTGCCTTTTTAATATCGGCTAATATCTTCTCTTCGGGAGCGCACTTAGCGGACAAAATAATGTCTTTTTGATGCATTTTTTGCGTTTTACAAGAAAATTACCTTTGGTAATAACTATTTAGGTTATTTTCAGTGGTTAGGAAAGTTTTACTTGTGCCCTTTAGGGTATACTTTCCTATACCATTACAAATTATTAGATTACTCTAGGTGGCGGATAGTTTAGGGTGGAATAAACCGTCAAAAACCGTAATAAATTTTCTAAAGGAAACGCGTGTTTTTTTCTTTAAAACCATATAGTAAAATAGCTGACAAAGTTTAGTAAATATCATTAGCCCTAAGAAAATAAGAGCTGGTAGCTTCTTCAGCATCTCTAACAAGTTTTCTCCGGCATTAAACCAACCCACACCCAGTTCCGGTTTAGCAAATATTTGTTTTAGGCGCATAAAATCAAAATAATAGCTGAAATAACTATACAGTATATCTCTTCTTATTTCTTCTTCCGAATTACCTGCTGGAACATATGAAAACGGAATTTTTTTGAAAGGGTTCTCGATAAAGGTTGATACTGAAAGAAAATTATCATAAATACCTTTTATATTTAAACGATTCTCTTTTTTAGCAATATCCCACAACTCCGTTCCCGGATAAGGAGTAGCGTTATTATATCTTACCATATCTAATTCTAACTCCTTGCTCAATTTTACACAATTCATTCTATCCTGATAAGTTTCTTTAGGCAAACCATAAATAAATGTGGCGCTGACATGAAACCCTATTTGCTTAGCAAGCTTGGCGGCGGCTACGCATTGCGCTACAGTCTCATTCTTTTTAATAACTTTCATAACCTCTTCATTTGAAGTTTCCATGCCAAAAAAGATACTCCTAAAACCACTTTCAAATAAATCTTTTAATATTTGGTAATTGACATTATCACCTCTGGCCTGAAAATTAAAAATCATTTTCTTATCTAGGCCTTTTTTCTTAATTTCATCTATGAGAAGATAGATTCTTTCTTTATTAACTAAAAAATTGTCATCCACAAATAATATAGAGCGTTTATTGTATTGCTTATAAAGCATTTCTAATTCCTCAACTATAACGGGAGCAGACCTATATCTATAGCGCCTTCCGGTTGTAACTCGGTTGCTGCAAAAAATACACTCATAGGGGCACCCGCGGGAACTCAATACAAAACCCAAATCATATTTTTTTCCGCAAGCAAAAAGATGGTAAGGAAAAGACGGGTAGCTATCTAAATTACCTAAGCTAAATGTAGTTTTATTATGCACAATGCTGCCGTTTTGCCTAAAAGAGAGATTATCTAAATGTGTAAAGCTTTTGCCTTCTCTTACGCATTTATACAAGTCAATCAATGACTTTTCCCCCTCACCCCTTACAACAACATCAATGTATCCATATGATAGAACTTCTTCCGGCATGGCAGTCGGGTGTACTCCTCCAAATATAATCATAGATCCGGGGTAACGCTTTTTAAGCTCTTTCGAAACAGAAAGCGCATTTTTGAATGCCGCGGTTAAAACACTAAACCCAAAAATATATGGCGGGTGCATTCCTTTAACATACTTATCTGCTAAACCTAAAATGTTATCTTCTACCTGTTCATCTATATAGTTAGCCGAAATACCTTCTTTTTTGGCGGCAGCAAGCAAACAACCTATACCAACGGGAACAAAAATAGGTAAAAACGGTTGAAATATTTTTAGGGCGTCCTTAGGAGATGAATTAATTAAAATCATATTATGGGTTTTGACATACGAAAGGCAACCTTAGCTTTTACGCATATTTATGAATGCTCCTACCAATAAATAGGTACCACAAGCAGCAAAGGCAAGATAATAGCACCAAAGAGAAATTCTGAAGTATTTTGGGTCGTAGATAAAACTAATCTTATGGTTACCTTGAGGTATTTTGACCGCCTTAAAAGCTACATTCGCTTTATAAATATCGGTTTTTTTACCGTCAATATAAGCATTCCAGTAATTATCGTAAGAGTCACTAAAATATAGATACCCATCTTTTGGCGCAGTGTATTTTAAGTCCAAAAGATTAGGATTATAGCGCAAGACCTTGTATGAAAAAGAATTTTCCAGATTCAACGTCTTAGTTTCATTTGGTTTATTATCTTTGGCTTCTAAGTATAGGATATCTTCTTTGCTCGACCAAGATGCAAGGTCCAATAACATGTTCTCTCTTGTTGTGAAAAAAGCATCAGGATAATACCTTATAATAGGCGCGGTTACACCTAGGACTTTTCTTAAGTTAGGGCTGAATAAAGTACCGTAATTTTTAAATTCTTTGGGAGTTTTATTCGAACTAATCAATTCATAGTAATCTTTCAACAAAACAAAGGTGTGCTCGTCGGATCTCATTTTTTCAAAAAGAAAAAAAAGATAATCTCGCGCAGGCATCCCTTCAAAGAGAAAATTATAAAAATCTGTAACAGCTTTGGTATCCATTTTCTTATCTAATATTAAATAGTCTTCATTTTCATAGTCTAACAAATGTTCTTTAGGCAAATTGAATAACGCAATGATGCTTTCCTTAAGTTTGTCTCTAAAAGCTGCGTTTACTCTTGCTAAGGAAAAGGTGGGATCCTCTTCAACAAACTCTTCCATCAAGATGTTAATAGTTTTTGTTACATCTATATGTTTTGAATAAAAATCTTTACCTAGCATAAATCCTTCAATGGTCGCTCTAAGAATTGTTGCAAAAAACAATCTTTCCCTAGACGGCCACTGGTCTAGATTAGACATACCATAGCTAATGAATTGCTTAATATTCAATTCATTCAACTCTTTATACAAAGGATATTTTGAAGACTCATTGTTTAGGATTATGTATACTTTTGCAATAGTACTTACGTCAAGATAATCTTGGGTGATAGGATAACTACCCAACGCTGTATGTTTTTTATAAAGCCCGGGCCTAAAATTGCGGAAAACATCTTCTGAAATTAAGTTGAGTATTCTTTTTTTCGGTAAGTTCCAAGGGACTGGTTTTTCGTTAAACTTATTATCCCTGCGCTCAAGGAGTACTTTTTTGCATATGGACATGCTAAACAGAGCAAGATCCAACATGGTTACAGTGACAATCAATAAAACAATAATAGAATAATTTTTTTTCTCTCGCAGTTGCTGCCTTATAAAAAATAAGGCAGCAAATATAAGCAGATACAAACCAAGAGTATAAGCAATAACTAAAGGAATGTTACCTTCTAACATTTTTTATTTTTTAGATAATTTTTCTAAAA
>JAUYCY010000087.1 GCA_030692055.1 Candidatus Omnitrophota bacterium
ACTTAAGAACTGCTCGAATTCTGCCGTCCGATCTTCACCGTTAATTTTGCCCTTCGTGATTGCAGACAATGAAAAGTCGAACCTATTGTCTACGCACACCAATTTCAATTCTGGCCTTAAAACTAACCAGTCACTTAGCGCATATACCGCATCAGTGAAAACTTTCTTGCCTCCGGTTGCGTATATGGCATCGTAGTAGCGGCTAATGAAAACCAGGCTCTGGACCAGCATCAGCGAAATGAAAACAAGATTGAGCCCAAGGTAAATGGTTTTATTTTTAATGAAGTTAGTGAAATCAGAAAACCCAAAAACCATAATTAGCGTTACAAAAGGTACAAGCATTAAGAGGTGATACGAAGCAACTTGCGTAAGTGTAAAGGGAGACTGGGCTAAGATAAGAAGAACCGTCAGCAAGAGGAATACCTTTTTTTTCTTACCACTGCCACCATTGCTTTTTTTGAAAAAAAGGCTAAGCGCTAGCCATACGAAAGAAAACACAAAGATTAAGAAGAAGGAAACGAAGCACCTCGCAGAATTATAAAAGCTTTCTAATTCTATGCGCCAGTTCGTGAATATATAAGAACCTTGCACAATGGCAACGAAATTCTTCCAGGCAATCTTTAGGTTTTGAAAATATGCCAGGTTATTTACTCCTGCCTCGGTAACGAGTAAGCCTTTTAAAACCCAGTTTAAAAGCAAATTTTCTCTTAAAAAGAAATAAATATAGGGGGAGGCGCCGATCAACAAAGCTGCCATGGCAGGACCGTAAAATTTCAAAATTCTAGATAAAAAGTTTTGATTTACCAAAATGTGTTTTTCTGGCCTGAACAAAACAAAAAGGATAGCCATCGCCACGATAAACCACGCGAAACAAATATGCGAAGCAAAGCCCATACCTAAGGCCAAAAAGGCGATTACAAGACGCAAGACAGAACCAGTTTTATACCACCGGTAAATAAAAAATAGGAAAAGCGCTTCAAATAACATCAGGATCGTACGTGTCTCAGACCCGATCCTCGCGCTGAGAATGAAATTGGGATGAAAAGCAGTAAACACAATATAAAAATAAGGTAACTTCCCACCAGGAAAAAGACTCTTTACGAAGCAAAATAGGAAAATCAATGACAGCGCTGCATAGAAAATATTTCCCAAGCGCGAGGCAATAACAGTATCCTCAATAAGAAGAAAAAACGGTGTCATAAGATAACCGGGAATAACGCCCTGTGGCTTGGTATACATATAAGGGAATCTTTGATGCACAATCATCTCGCTGGCCACGTGATAATCACCGGCTTCATCATTCTGGAAGCCAGGCAGTTTCAAGCATTGTGTCCCCGTATAGAAAAATAAGCCTAATACGAAAGTTAAGAATAGTACTTCAAAATATATCGTTTTATGATAAGCGCGCATCAGATTTACAGGTAAATTACAAGAACTAAGTAGGTCTTTTTGTATTTTCTCCGCACAAAATAAAAATAAAAATCTGTGTTCCCGCCGAAAAAATCCTTTTAATTTCCCCAAAACTTCTAAACCTTTTTACCCATTGAGCTATGTACGATAGACGCAGGTAAAAACTCCGGTATGCCCTTCTAACACTGCGACCGAGCTCCTCATTAGTAAGCTTGGTAAAAACCCTGTTATAAAATCCCTCAGTATGGATCCTGCTTAAATCGCAGGAGGAGCCGTCACCGATATCGGCGAATGCGTTGCTTACGCTCTCAAACAGCACGGTACCAGGATATGGCGTACAAATGCCGAAGGTAACAATAGTAGGTTTAATTCTTTTTACAAAACGCATCGTTTCTTTAATTGTTTCCCTAGTTTCTCCTGGACAGCCGATCATAAGATGAGCATGGGTATCCAATTTTAACTGATTGGTCCACGCAAAAGCCTTCTCTATCTGCTCAACAGTAATATCTTTTTTTATATTACCCAGTATTTGTTGCGAGGCCGATTCTACGCCGAAGCGTATCATATGGCAATCCGCTTCCTTCATCATGCGCAACATTTCTAAATCAACCAGGTCTATCCTTGAGCTGCATATCCAACTTAAACTTAACCTTTTTTCTTGTATTCCCTTACAAATGTCAATCACCCGTTTTCTAGAGACAGTAAACAGCTCATCGCGAAAGAATACCTCTCTATATCCTTGTGATTGTAAAAGTTGCATTTCTTCAACTACTTTTTCAGCAGATCTAAATCTTATACAGCTACCGTAAAAGGCTGGGACAGTACAGAAGACACATCTCCCAAAACATCCCCGAGAGGTAAACATGGTTGTAAAAGGAACCTGTTTTACCACGGGATTAAAATATTCGACATGCCGAGGCAAGAGTGAACGGTCGGGGATGGGAAGCACATCCAGGTTTTCAATAAAAGGATAATCGGGGTTAGAAATAATAGCTCCGTTTCTCTTGAAGCTTATGCCGACAGTTTCTTGCCATCTGCCACCTCCCTCGGCCAGTGCGTTGATGAGATCTCTAATAATAAATTCTGGTTCCCTGCGTACAGCTATATCGATACCATTCTTCTGCACAGTTTGAAAGGGCATAAACGTCGGGTGGGATCCGTAACAGATTGTCTTAAGGCGAGGATTCGCATCTTTCAATTGTGATAAAATTTCTGCATCTTCATTTATAGTGGAAGTAGAGGTAAGTACAACTACTGCCTCAAAAGCCCGTATTTCTTTTTTAATGTCCTTTACATTTTTGTGCAAAGCAGCCGCATCGTATAAAACAACATCATGTCCTTCATCTCTTAAAAGCGTAACAACCTGCAACTGAGAGATAGGAGGAAACTGTATGCCTGCTATGCGTTTCCCCTTACACCAGCAGCCATAGATTAAATCCCTCGCTACATTTTTGGCATATTTAGAAGGAGGGATGAGAAGCATAATTCTCATTTAAACCGCACCTCCAAAGGTGAACCGTTAAGCCTGACATCAAGCGAAGGCTTGCGCCCGTCAAATTTAAGCTCTACTGATAGGTTCAAAGCTCCTGTTTTCCGGAAGGCTCTACTTAATTCATTATTTTTGAGTGAATTAGACATAAAATCGCTGAGCGTAAAATATCTCGAAGTGGGAGAATACATGGTAGTAACGTCATTTTGAATATTTAACTTACTAAGGCGTATCTTACTTTTTGTTGACAATCTATCGTGTATAACAATCGCATCATTTCGAATCTCAACTTTTCTCTTTAAAAAAAGTGGTGCTTTTTTCTCCTTTACAATGAAACCCTTAAAGAATCTATTAAAATAATTGGCAACATTATTAAAATAACCAGCGGTATAATTGAAAAATCGAAAGAGGATGAACAAAGTGGTCAAC
>JAUYCY010000123.1 GCA_030692055.1 Candidatus Omnitrophota bacterium
TTATTTCAAAAAGGTTTCCCTCTGGGCACTGCTTTGGCATTTATGATGGCTGTTGCGGCGCTGAGCCTGCCTGAAGCGATAATGTTGAGAAGAGCTATGAAACTGAAATTAATAGCGATCTTTTTCAGCATAACAACTTTAGCCATAATTATTACCGGTTATCTGTTTAATATACTGCAAAAGATATTTTAAGGTTCTATGAAAAAAATACCGGCGGTTTTTGTTTTTATATTTTTTTATGCTTGCCTTTGCGGAGCAACGAATAATTCAGACGCTAAAGTTATTGCTTATTATTTTCATGGCGATTTCAGATGTTCAAATTGCTATAAAATAGAAAAATATTCCAAAGAAGCGATTGATAAATATTTTGCCAAAGAACTTGCCTCAGGCGAATTGGAATATGAAATAATTAATACAGATGAGAAAGGTAACGAGCATTTCGCAAAGGATTATAAGCTTTACACAAAATCCCTTGTTATTTCTAAGATAAAAGGCGGGAAGGAAGTGGAGTATAAAAATCTTGAGAAAGTCTGGAATTATTTAGACAATAAAGAAGCCTTTTACAATTATGTAAAGGAAGAAGTCGCAAAATTTTTAGAGGAGAATAAATGATACTGATTTTAACCGGTTTTTTATCAGCCTTGTGGCTTGGGATATTGACTTCTATAAGCCCATGCCCTCTCGCGACTAATATTGCCGCGATATCTTTTCTTTCAAAGCGCATCACTAATCCGATTTTTGTTTTTCTTGCAGGATTAGCTTATACGCTTGGAAGGATGTTTTCTTACGCTATATTGGGCATACTTATTATTAAGTCAGTTCTGGCAGTTCCTGAGTCCGCGCAATTTCTCCAGAAATACGTAGTTAAGGCCATGGGTCCTATCCTGATACTTACAGGGCTTATTGTGCTGAAAGTAATTAAATTAAAATTTTCACGCCTTACTCTTTCAGAGAAACACCGCAATGATCTTATTGAAGCTGGCGCGCCGGGGGCGTTTATCCTGGGGGCATTTTTTGCGCTTGCGTTCTGCCCTGTATCCGCGGCGTTATTTTTTGGAAGTCTTATCCCGCTAGCACTCAGCCATAAAATGGGCATTATCCTGCCTCTTATCTATGGTATTGGGACAGGCCTGCCGGTCTTATTTTTCGCGGTAACTATAGCAATAGGCGTCAGTTCGCTTAATAAATGGTTTTCTAAATTAGCTGTTCTTGAATTATATATGCGGAAAATTACCGGAGTTATTTTTATTCTGGCAGGGCTTTATTATAGCGGCATTTATCTTGTTAAGATTTTTTAGAAGGAGGCTGTAATGCCGGAAGGTATTATAAAAAGGCTGTCGTTTTTAGACAGATTTTTGACTTTATGGATTTTTCTAGCCATGGGTTTCGGGGTGGCTGGCGGATATTTTTATCCAGGGATAGCGAGTTTTTGGAACAAATTTCAGGTTGGTACAACTAATATTCCGATTGCCATAGGACTGATTTTAATGATGTATCCGCCTTTGGCTAAAGTCAAATACGAAGAACTAGGGGATGTTTTTAAAAATGTGAAGGTTCTGATTTTGTCGCTGGTCGAGAACTGGATTATCGGCCCTATCCTGATGTGTATATTGGCGATAGTTTTTTTGCGCGGCTAACCTGAATAAATTGCAGTGCTGATCATGATAGGTTTATCGCGGTGTATT
>JAUYCY010000018.1 GCA_030692055.1 Candidatus Omnitrophota bacterium
CTATATTTAAAATAAAATTATGAACGAGCAAATCATTTCCCAGGAAGGCTATGATAAATTAAAAGATGAAATGACTTTTTTGGCGACGGTCAGACGCAAGGAAATAGCGGAAAGAATCGAGCGCGCCAAAGAACTCGGCGATTTAAGCGAGAATGCCGAATATAGTGAAGCTAAAGACGCCCAAGCGTTAAACGAGGGGCGTGTTTTAGAACTGGCGAATACGCTCAAGAATGTCACCGTCGTTAATTCCGGCAGTTCCGGCGAAGAAGTGGCCATGGGCTCTAAAGTCACGGTCAAGTCAAAAAACGGGGAAAAACAATATACTATCGTCAGCTTTAACGAAGCCGATCCGCTAAGCGGCAAGATTTCTAACGAATCGCCGCTGGGCGTCGCCTTCCTTCATCATCGTAAAGGCGAGGAAGTGGAAGTGGAAACTCCGAAGGGAATAATCAGATATAAGATAATCAAGACTGAATAATAATTAGGGTCAAGCGATATAAATAAGATTAAGCGCTAGTTAATTTTTAATCATATGTCGGCAGTGCCAGAAAACAAACAAGAAGTTAAGGCGCCAATCAGTGAACGCCAAGACCGCCTGAAAAAACTGGAAGAATTGAAACAGGCGGGCCTAAATCCTTATCCGGCTAAAACGGAGCGCGACCATGAAATTACCGCTATTTTGGCAGATTTTGAGGCTTTAAGCGGTTCACAGCAATCTTTTGTCGTCGCCGGCCGCCTGCGCGCCAAGCGGGAGCACGGTAATTTGGCTTTTGCTAACCTGGAAGACGCTTCCGGGAATATCCAAATCGCTTTTTCCAAGAAAGATTTAGGGGTTGATTCTTATAAGAATTTTTTGAAATTCATTGACGTCGCCGATTTCATTCAGGTCAAAGGTTACGCTTTCTTGACCCATAAGGGCGAAAAGAGCGTCATGGTCAAGGAATGGAAATTATTAACCAAGACTCTGCGCCCGATTCCCGACGCTTGGTTCGGTCTAAAAGACGAGGAAGAGCGCCTGCGCAAGCGCTATTTGGACATCCTCTTAAATAAAGAAGTTTTGGACATGATTTTAAAGCGGGCAAAATTCTGGCAGGCGACCAGAGACTTTCTGTTAAAGAGAAATTTTATTGAAGTGGAAACGCCTGTTTTAGAAACTATGGCCGGCGGCGCCGACGCCAAGCCGTTTAAAACGCATCATAACGCTTTAGATATCGCTGTTCATTTGAGGATATCCAGGGGGGAATTATGGCAAAAGAAACTGATGGTCGCGGGCTTGGAGAAAACTTTTGAAATCGGCCGCCAATTTCGCAATGAAGGCATGGACGCCGAACATCTGCAGGATTATACCCAGATGGAATTTTATTGGGCTTACGCCGATTACCGGATGGGCATGGCGCTGACGGAAGAAATGTATAAGTATATCGCTCAAGAAACTTTCGGAACCCTGAAATTTAAGATTAAGAATTTCGCGATTGATTTGGGTAAAAAATGGGAAATCTATGATTATCGCGAAACGGTCAAGAAAATAACCGGCCTTGATGTTTTAAGCGCCAGTAAAGCGGAAATAGTCGCTAAACTGGAAGAATTGGGGGTTGATTACGACAAGAAAGGTTTTAATATCACGCGCGCGATCGATAATCTCTGGAAATATTGCCGGAAGCAGATTGCCGGGCCGGGTTTCTTAATCGGAACGCCGATTAACGTTTCTCCTTTGGCGAAGCGCGATGAAAGCAACCGGTCTGTCGCCCAAAGATTCCAGATTATCATCGCCGGTTCGGAAATCGGCAATGGCTACAGTGAATTGAACAATCCGCTTGATCAAGAGGAACGATTTAAGGAACAGCAGAAATTAAGAGAGGCGGGTGATGAAGAAGCGCAAGAACATGACCATGATTTCGTTGAAGCGCTGGAGTATGGCATGCCGCCGACTTGCGGTTTTGGTTTTAGCGAGCGCCTCTTCAGTTTCTTGATGAATAAGCCGGGACGAGAATGTCAGATATTTCCGCTGATGCGTCCGAAAGAGGAATAGAAAAAGAATAAATATTCGGGGATCGTCTAATGGTAGGACTCATGCCTCTGAAGCATGCTATCTTGGTCCGAATCCAAGTCCCCGAGCAATTACTAAAAAATACGCTAATTTTAGCGTATTTTTAGTTGTATTATTGACACAGACATTATTTAATGTTAAAGTATTATTCTCCAGTGAACAGATGATCTGGATCTTTAAAAATACATAACTAATGAAAGCATTATTAGAAACATGTACACCTGGTCAGGTAAAACGAATTATGTCTATAATGGCAGATTCAATACCGACGAAATTGCCTAAAGAAGTGGCGACAATGTTAATTGAATCTCAATTAAAAAAAATGTTGGGCGAACTTTGGGAAGAGGCAGAAAAAGAATTATGGAAGTCTCTAATGAAAACCTTTGATGTAGTTTTCGTCGCAGAGATGGAACTTAATGGGAATTTCTCATTTAATGATTACGTGGCAGAAGATCAAGGAAAGTTGGTCGGCATACAATGGTCGAGTTCACGCGTTTCCGACTATCCTAAAGCTGAAATTTTCGGAAGGAAGCAGGCGATTATGGCGAAAGTCACTAAAACATCTTCTGTAGAAGAGTTTTGTCTGCACGTAGCATTAAATAGAGGATATTTGCCTGGCAGAGAAGGACTAATTCAATTTTATAATGCATACTCAGAAAAAATTTCAGAATTAGTTCCGTCGTTTGGTTGGTTGATAGCACCCGTGCAAAGTCATAAAGTACCTTCTTCATTGAATGATAGTGGGTTTGGTATTATTCCTACTATGCATAAGGAAATTTCCAATGGACAGGGATTTATTATGACAAGCACCATTCAATTACTACAACCGGGTCAATTTGTTCTGTTCTTTACGGATGCTGTAAAAAAGTAGGATTACAAGGATATAAACATCCCTTGTTTACAAAAGCTATTCTCACCGAATAGCTTTTCTTTTAATTCTAACTATTTATTTTCTCATAAGAGGGAGTTGAATGGTTATTCTGCGCGCGCTCTAAGTAGAACCTCGTTTTTTTAAGACTAAGACGGGGTTTTTATTATCTCAAAGCCGTTCCAAGTATATCCCAACCTCGGAGCAGATTGACAAAATAGCACATTCAGTGCTATTTTTGTTTTAATATTAGATACATTTTAAGTTCCAAAGTGGTTCTAACTTTTTTGGATATCTTGAATTTGTTACAATAGTTGTTAGAAAAGCCTTGATTTTATTGGTCTATATTGATTCGAATCCGTGTCCTGTTTTAAATATTTTAGATATAAGATATAATAATGGTATAAAATTAGTTATATGATAGAGAAATTAATAGCAATTGAAGAGTTTGATGGCTGTGTCGCCTACGATTGCGGTGCTTTATTATATATTAATTTAAAAAAGGGGACCACGGCATCCAATCACTCTCATAATCATGAAGAAACTATATTTTTAATGACTGGCGAGGCAGAGGCTATTATAGGAGATAAAGCATATTTAGTTAAAGCGCCAATAAAAGCAGTAATACCAGCTAATACGTTTCATAAATTTACTGCTTTAACCGATTTAATAGGATTAGAGTTAAAATAAAAAATATGATTAAAATATTGCCAACATTCGATCCTATTTTTAGAAGCGAGAGAAAGGAATCGGAAAAGCAAGTGGAAACTTATTTTTCTAATGAAGAAAAGAATGACACCGCCGGTAATGGAAGCTATAAAATTGAGTTATTAAATAAGGATAATCAGGAAGGTGTCGGGACGATAACATATGATTATGATCTTATTGGGGAAACGCCGATGATTAAAATTAGAACCGTAGGTGTTTCCCTTGAGTATCAGCGTCAGGATTTTTCGATGCAGCTATATCATCGCCTACTTGATTTAGTCAAAGAGAAAAGTTTAGCCGGTATTCGTAGCGATGAGATTGTTCAGGGCGGGGCGCTCGCTTCCTGGAAAAAACTACAGGAGCAGGGATTCAATGTGTCTATCTATCCAGAACTTTTGAATAAATACAAAGAATTTTGCAAAGCATACGACGAAGGTAAATATTTTAAAGATCAGTTAGCAACTAATAACGGCGAAAGTGTGTTTACTATTAATTTGGAATAGGAATATTCAGTCAATATTTTATTTATTATTAGCCACACTATTTCTAACTTCGTCCACGACCCCCGGAGCACCTACTTTTTCGCCTTAATTATTAAAGCGATTTTGTTTTCATGATATAATAATCAATGATGATTTTACTTAAGAATAAAATTTTATTACTGGGATTTGGGACAGTCATTATCGTATTGGCCGGAGGAGGTTATATTTTGTGGCAGAAAAATATAAGAGCTGAACAAGTCTTGACTGAAACTACGCAACAACAGCAGGAAGTACAACAGAAAGCCGAACAAATAAATAATTCACAATCTGTCTTTGCCGTGCCCGAAACGAGCGCATGTGCAATTACCTCACCGCCACCCAGTATGGTAGGTATTAATACTCATACGGAAGTGTACGGGCAGGATGCTGATCCCAATATGATTACGCTTGGCCCCAAACTTGGTATTAATCCAGAAAAGCCGGGCTACGCCACTAAACACAGTATGGCTTGGGAACTCAAAATTCATGGAACACCCGTACTTGCGCCTATTGATATGGTACTGGTGGGCTTTCAAAATAATAGTGCCTATCGTACTACAGACGGACAAGATATTACACGAATGGATGATTTGGTGTTATTTTTCGAGTCTGCCAGTCCTGATTGGCCGGGTATGATTATTTATGTTTATCATTTGTCCAACTCGCCACTGTTACTCGGACAAAATATAAATCCAGATTGTAGTGCGGTTGAGGAACTCCGGGGAGAAAATATCCAAGCTCAAGGGCATCTTTACATGGGCATGAGGGATTATGTGGCCGACAAGGGTAACGCGGGTGCATGCGAGGCTCTAATTGGATACAAGGTAAAACGCGGGGAACTAATCGGATTCGCTGGTACTGTACCGGCACCGGACGGAGTTAGTACTCACTCTTTTGTTGACATTGGCTTCAAAGTATCAGATACATCAGAAAATCCGTTCTTTGGTCTCAAGGGAGCAGATACATCAGGTGAACGGCGCGTTCAAACGGGTAACCCCTATCTTCATTGGGTCCAACCCGGCTTGTTTTTTTATTGGAAAAGTTATAGTCCTAATGCAAATTTTCCCAGCGGGGTGCTTGCTTATCCTTTCGAAATTGACGGCTATCAGCTTCCCGCCGAACAACGTGATGTGAATTTTAAGTATAAATAATTTCAACTTTTTTTTAAACAGATTTTAGCATCGTCCAGAAAAATACGCTAAATCTGGCACATAAACCTTTCCATTCTCCATATCTCCATAATTTTGGTTCTAATGTCGTCCACGATGCGGGGCAAATAATTTAGCTATACTCATATAATTATTTTTTTGTTTAGTCAATATCGCTATTTTACTTAATCTTAGCGCTCCAAGTTTGAAAGCAATCCCTCCAAGCGAGCAACTATTCAAAAATGAGCCGAAAGGTTCATTTTTGTTAAATGAAATAGTTCAAAAACTTTGGCTACAAATTTATTATTTTAGCAAATAGACCGTTTTATTGAGCCAAATTGGTTCGAATCCATTCGCCTGTTTTTTAAGTAAGTTTTTTGCTATACTATAATTGATATTTCCTCGGGCCCTGCTCCGAGGAGAAGTCATTTAATTAAAAAAAATATGACAATATTTCCCAAAGCTTCGCCGACGGTGCGCGCAATTGTCGCTGTCACATTAATCGCGGCTGTTGGCGTGGTTTATCTTGTAAAAACTAGGCCGTTGATGTTTCAGTTTGTAACAGAAAAGACCGAAAGCATCATTACACCCAAACCGCCGATTGGCGAACTTACACCGGCACGCGATCTGCGTGGTATCTGGAGGTCTTCATTGTCCGGGAAAGGCATGCAGGTATATGGAAAACATACCGTTTACGGTTCAATTACTGACATATATGAAAATGGCGATATTGAATTGATTATTAATGATGTTAAAGATAATATTGCGATCGGAACAATGCGTTATACTAATCTTTGCAGTTGGGGAGAAACCAAAGTTACTGTTGCGGGCGCAGAAAGAGTTATTAATGTACCAAAAATCTGCATTGCTGACACTGGCCGACAGGAGATTAATATCCGAGTAAGTTCAAGCGCTCTAGATTTTGGAACGATTTCTCTTGATGGTGTAACGGCTACTATGCAAGGCAGTTTTACAACCGATATTATGAGCGGCTCAATGACGGTAACCATGCCCGGGGGAATACTTAAAGGCACCTTTAATTTATCGCGACAAAAATAATTTACCAGAGGTTAATTAAAAAAATTGCCTTAAATTTACTAATAAATTGCCATAAAAAGTCCGAAAACAGTCCCTCCAAGCGAGCAGTTTTAAATAGCCCTGAAATAGGGCTATTTTTAATAGGGAGTTTATGGCAACGGAATGGTATGTTATAATTACATTACTGTGGATGAACTGAAGAATAAATAACATTATTATAAATATGACAGTTTGGGATAAAATTTACCAAGCTTATAAAAACGGCGGGGAAGAATACGCGACTTTAAAAAAAGGCTTAATCCCGGAGTTTCTTGAATTTATCAAAAATAATGATTTTAAAGTTAAAAATGTTTTGGATATTGGTTGCGGGAATGGCAAGTATTTAGTATTTCTTAAAACGCTTGGATTTAAAGTTAACGGTATTGATTCTAGTCCAACTGCTATTGAAATGACAAAAGAGGCTCTTGGAAATGACTCTGGTATTACATACGCTAATATGTATGATTATGACATATCCATCTCCCGCTATGATTTAATTATTTCTATTGCCGCCATCCACCATGGATTAAAAAAAGAAGTTAATAACGCAATTAAACATATTTACAAGGCTCTTTTGCCTGGTGGCCGTTTTTTTATCACCTTGCCGGATAATGGTTCACATTGGACTACGATGGTGAATCATAGAGAGATAGAACCAGGGACGAGAGTTCCGCTGTCCGGGTCGGAAAAAGATTTACCTCATAGCGCGTTTACTAAAGATGAAATTAAAGGAATGTTTTCGGATTTTAAGAATATAAATTTACAATTATTGGCGGATAGAGGTAGATGGATAGTTACCGGAGAAAAATAGCCGTTCTAATTGTATCTCATCCCCCGAGCCTTGAATAAATTTATGGATATTATTTCAAAATTTTATCATTTTAATGAAAATAAATTAAAAAACCTGTTAAGAAAAACTTTTAAAGACGAGTATTGGCTGAAAGTTTTTTTAAAAGACAGCCATCATGGCTTTATTCACGGCAATCAGGTCAGATTAGCCTGTTTAAAATTAATTGGGAAATTAACTCCGGGCGAAAAAGAAAAATTATTACAGGCCGGAAAAAAAATTTGTAAAATCAATTCTCATCAATACGCGGTCAGCGCCGTAGAAATTGCGGCGATTTTCCATGATTGCGGCCGATTTAACGAGGGCGGCCAAGTGGTCGCCGAGGAACAGAAATATCACCATATCTTAAGCGCCAAACGGGCAAAAATATTTTGTGATGATACCAGTTTAAATATCATCGTTCCGGATGTAGAAGAGGCGATACTCGGTCATGATTTCCAAAGTTATGAACTGACGCCGGATTTAAGCCCGCCGAAAACTATAATCGGTAAAATTGTTCAATCATCAGATCAAATGGGCTGGTTTCATCCGGATTCCATCAGTAGAACCCTGGATTTTAATAAAGCCCTGGGGATCTCATTCTATAATCCGGAGGTTACTTTGAAAGAAAGATTAAGGTGGACGCCCGGAATCGAAGCCAGGGATGCCTTAACTGTTATGTTAAGTCAATTATTCGGACCGACGGATATTAAGAGATTCGGCATAGAATTCGCGGCCAAGAAGGTTGAAATATATAAGATTGGTCTAAAAAATAATATAATAAAAATTGCCGAGAAACATAATTTAAAAAATGAAGTTGAGACATTAATTAAAGATTTTCAAAAAATATTTAGCTAACATTATATAACTATTAAATTATGACAAAAATGAAAAACAATAATCAGGCCGGGAAGAACAAAGCCGCCGTCGGCAAACCGATTAAATTTAAAATAGCCGAGTATGCCAAGAAAAATCTAATCGGTATTATCCTGTATCTAATATTTATGGGGGCAATCCTCTTATTATTTGCCCTATATTCTTCGACGAACAGAGAAGTGGGTAAAAATTCGACTAGGCTCGACATTTACCTTAAAGAAATGGACCAAATCCGAAATGAATATGATAGTTATAACGAAAAATTTGATTCTATCAATGAATTGCTGACAGAAGTTAAAAGCGACGTTGATAATTTAAAAGAGGGAATCACGGTTATCAGAAATTGATTAAATTAATTTATGGATAACCTAAAAAATAACAATAAGATTCTATTTATTCCGGGTTGGCTGGACGGCGGGGAACTGCATGGCTTTAAAAACAGCTTAGATATCTGGAATAAAAATATTGATATAAAAAAGAATTTTGAAGTTGATTTTGTCATTGCCCATAGCGTGGGGGCGCTCGTCGCCCTATCCAATTGGAAGATATATAAGAATTTTAAGATTATTCTGATAAATCCCATATTCTTGAAAAGAGATATATTTAAGAGATGGCTTAAATCCATGATTTATGAAAATACTCATTATTCGTTTAAAAGGATGACAGTATTTCTTTCCGCTATCCCCGCTTTCATTAAGGCCATTAAGCTATTCAAAGTTCCGGTTATCAGTATTATTAATACCATTCCGCGAGACGATCTCATCATTATTTATGGTGAAGATGATAAATATCTCTGCGATCGAGAATTAATTCATAGTTTAAAAGATAGATTTAGGGTGATTGAAATAAAGGGAGCCGGGCATAACTATAACATTGATATGGAAAATGCGATTATTGATAATTTGAAAACTGACAACCCAAAATTAATTAATTAAAAATATTATGAAAATTAATAACCTCCTAAAACTCATTATCTCCATCCTGGTCGCGGAACTGGCCGGTGTCATCGGTTCTATTTTTACCGTTACCGCCATTCCGATTTGGTACGCGGCTCTGGCCAAGCCGGCGCTCAATCCGCCGAATTGGGTTTTTGCGCCGGTCTGGAGCGCGCTTTTTGTTCTCATGGGCGTCGCCGCTTTCTTGGTTTGGCGCCAGGGATTGGATAAGAAAGCGGTCAGAATCGCTTT
>JAUYCY010000019.1 GCA_030692055.1 Candidatus Omnitrophota bacterium
TGATTTATTGGGCATATTGTTATTGGGCCGTAAAAATAATGGCAGGAAGTTTGCAGGCGAGGAATTAGATTTTTTTGTTGCCCTTGCCTCGGATGTGGCTATGGCAATGCATAATGCCCTCCTCTTTAAGCAACTTCAGGATGAATTAGAGAAAAAACAAAAACTTTTCATAAATACAACTGTTGCTTTGGCAGCAGCAATTGAAGCTAAGGACCACTATACCCATGGACATACGGAACGCGTAACTAATCTGGCAATGAAAATCGGAAGAAGACTAATTGAAAAAAATCCTAAACTCGATGACAAACTTTTGGAAGACCTCCACATCGCAGCGCTCCTGCATGACATCGGTAAGATTGGCGTCCCAGAAAGCATTCTGAATAAGGAAGGCCTTTTAAATAAAGAGGAGTGGCAGAAAATGCGCATGCATCCTTTGATAGGCGTTACCATATTACAACCCATCAAGGAATTGGAAAGCATAATTCTAGGAGTTAAATATCACCATGAAAGATTCGATGGCCAGGGCTATCCCGAAGGTTTAAGCGGCGACCATATACCTTTAATTGCCGCAATCATTGCGGTTGCGGACAGTTTTGATGCCATGACTAGCACCAGGCCTTACCGTCAGGCAAAACCTAAAGAGACAGCAATTGTAGAAATCAAACGTCTTTCGGGCCAACAATTTTATCCTCAGGTCGTCTCTGCATTTCTTCAACTATATCGGAAAGGTAAAGTTTAACCTCCATGTCCTCTAAGCGTATAATTCTAATGTACATCTCAGAAGTCTCCGGCCACCACAGCGCTACTGTAGCCATTGAAAAAGCACTAAAGATGTTACAGCCCGATGTAGAAACCTTAAATATCAACGCCTTTAATTACACTAATCCTATTTCTGAGAAAATTGTCAATCGTCTTTATATGGGCGTAATCAAAAGGACGCCGCAAATTTGGGATTATCTTTACGATAACCCTACGGTAGTAAAAAATATCGAGAAGATTAAGGAGACCGTGCATAAATTTAACTCTCCGAAACTACAGATGCTTTTTAATAAATTTAAACCCGATGCTATTGTCTGCACACAGGCGTTTCCTTGCGGGATGGTAGCGGATTTTAAAAAGACCTATAATTCTAATGTTCCTTTGGTTGCTGTGCTTACGGATTATATACCGCATTCCTATTGGATTTATGATACAGTAAATTATTATATTAGCCCTTGCGATGAAGTGACAGCGCGCTTGATAAAAAAGGGCGCAACATCTGATAAAATAAAAACCCTGGGAATTCCCTTTGACCCAAAATTCAATCAAACGATAGATAAAAACAAAATTATGCAAAAACTTAATCTAAAAATTAATACACCCACAAGATTGATTATGGGCGGAGGCCAAGGTTTAGGGCCCATAAAGACAATGGCGAGTACCTTCTAAAAACTAAAATTATAAAACCAACAAATAACCTTTACTGGTACCAATACAAAAATTTAAAAATCTTTAAAGAGAAAGATGAAAAAATACAAAAAGAAAATTTTAATCTTCCGCTATGTTG
>JAUYCY010000139.1 GCA_030692055.1 Candidatus Omnitrophota bacterium
AGATGCCCTCCTCCCGAGATGCACATGTCTAATATTTGATTTCGTACCCAATTTGCTTTTTTCTCTAATTCCAGGTATTGACGAGTCATATGGCGCTCTGTCTACACGTTGCTATATTTAGAATTTGAGATAATTTGATAACCCTTAATCAGTTCTTTTATCCCCATTTCAAGGGAACAGGTAGGCTTAAACCCGGTCTTCTCAATTTTCTCGTTAGAAACAATGTAGTCCCTTTTATCGATGTCTTCTCCTATCGGTGCTTCTAAATAAACAAAGCCGGGAACTTGCTCTTTTATTTTTGCACAAAGTTCTATCTTAGACAAATTCGTGTCAGAAAGACCAACATTGTAAGCCTCATTTTTCATCGTATCAAAATTATCTATTGCATGAATAAACGCCCTTGCAACATCACGAATATGAATAAAATTTCTTTTAAAGTGCCCTTGAAAGATAACTACAAATTTGTCTTTGACAGCCCGGTACGTCAAATCATTTACGAGCAAGTCTACCCTCATCCTTGGCGACATTCCAAAAACCGTAGCTAATCTAAAACTAATGGCATTGCCTCTTTCCAGTATAATTTTCTCCGCTTCGACTTTTAACTTGCCATATAAAGAAATCGGGTTCAGAGGCGTCTCTTCTGTACAATATGCTTTTTTCTGTCCAATTCCATAACCGCTGTTTGTGTTAGGCATGACTATTCTCTGCTCTTTGGCAGCAACTTTTGCCAGAAGAGCCATCGCATCTTTATTGGTGGTTACTGCTGCTACTTTATCTAGGGTGCATAACGGGGCGCCTACTAATGCTGCCAAAGGAAAGATGTAATCGGCATCTTGTAAAAGGGGGCGTAAAACACTTTCCTCTCTTGCGTCTCCCTTTATGACATTAAAATTTTCATATATACAACAATCCGCCAATGAATTCTGCCTATACATAAAATTATCTAACACGGTTACTGCATGCCCTAATTTCAAAAGTTCCCAAACGAATACAGAGCCAACATATCCGGCTCCTCCAGTCACTAATATTTTCATTTTAGCCACCTTTGTTTTATAGAATTAAAATACCTCAGATACCCCTGATCTAGCCCCTTCGGAAATATGCCGGGGTCTTATATAAGGTAATATGTACACGGCCATCTCTTACCACTACCCCCAAAGGATGAAGTTTTAAATCGCGTAAGTACGAATCAACCCTCCGAGTACCCTGAGCCTAAAGGCTCAGGGTCTGCTATAGGGTGATACTGAGAGCGGCGTATACCTATCTCGTCCTTAAGGACGAAGTTTGGACGCCGCCGAATGTATCAAGTCGTATGTTCAACGCTCCATTTACATGGATAATCAACCACCCCTACTTGATGAGGCGTATGCCACGACTTATCATGACTAATCCCTAACTCAAGAATGTCAAACTCTAAGGCAACACGAATATGATCTTCAACTCCTGGCCCGACTGCTCCTATTTGAATTTCATAATAACCTGGAGCTAAGATATTTGGATTTATCTCAACATGGAACTCAGAGGTTCCTTCTGGTAACGTATCGGAAAGACCGTTATAAATCTGATGGGTTGAGAAAATATATTCTGCAATTTTAGAATAAATGCCAAGGCCAACGAGAACCTTTTCACACTTTTTAGTTGCGCAACCTCGAAAAATTATTTCAAAGGGTTCGCGAAATCGTAATTCCGAGGTCGATTGCTTCTGAGAATTAAGTAAAATGATGTGCGTCCATTTGAAAAGGCTATCCGGTCTCGACGCAGCAAACCGCAGTTTCGGACTATTCAGGTCTCCTTTAATATTACTTACTTCGGTAGTCATAGCAATGTAAGCGTTAAGCATTTCATGGGTTGGTCCTTCTTTTAAAAGCATGCCTTCGTTGAGAAGTATTGCTCGCGAGCATAATCGACTAACCGCTTGCAAATTGTGACTGACAAATAATACGGTCCTACCTTCTTCCGCCACGTTTCCCATCTTACCGAGACACTTCTTCTGAAATTCAATATCGCCAACAGCCAATACTTCATCTACTAATAAAATTTCTGGTTCTAAGTGGGCGGCTACGGCAAAGGCAAGGCGCACATACATACCGCTGGAATAATGTTTCACCGGAGTATCAATAAACTTCTCAATTTCGGCAAAAGCCACAATCTCATCAAACTTTTGTTTTATCTCCGCCTTTTTCATCCCCAAGATAACCCCGCTTAGGTAGATATTATCCCGACCGGTAAGTTCAGGATGAAAACCCGTGCCGACCTCAAGCAAAGAAGCCATCCGGCCTTGGACTTCGACATACCCTTCAGTGGGTGGAGTGATACGAGAAAGTATTTTAAGAAGAGTGGATTTACCTGCCCCATTACGGCCAATTATACCCACAGCTTCGCCTTTTTTTATCTCAAAAGATACATCCTTTAGCGCCCAGATATAGTTTAGGGCTTGTTCCTTTACTTTTAAGCCATTTTTAAGTTTTTTAAGGGAAGATGTGAAGATATTGTTTATAGCCTCGCGTAAGGTCTTATAAGGCGCTTTCTCTCCGATATGATAAAGTTTACCTAAGTTTTCTACGCGTATCACCACTTCGTTCATCTTCTACACCATATCTGCAAAAACTTTCTCCATCCGGCGAAAATAAAAAGCGCCAGAAATCAAGATAATGACAACTATGCTTAAGGAAACCAGCATTAGTGGACCGGGTGGCGCTGTTCCTAAAAGGATCCAACGAAAACCCTCGATTACGCCTACCATCGGATTTAAACCATATATCCACTGCCAGGACTTCGGCAAAGATGCGCTGGAGTAAACCACCGGTGAGGCAAAAAACCAAAACTGGATTAAAAAAGGTATAGTGTAGCGGACATCCCGATACTGCACATTGATTGCGGAAAACCACAAACCCACTGCCAAGGCAGTAATTAATGCCAAGAGTAGAAAAACAGGAAGTAGAAGGATTTTTATGGTGGGAGGAAAACCATAATAAAACATCAACCCGATAAAAACAAGAAATGCAAAGCCAAAATCAACCAAAGGAGATATAATCCCAGAAAGAGGCATAATTAGCCGCGGGAAATAAACCTTCGTAATAAGATTAGCGTTCTGGATCACGCTGTCAGTAGAACGACTAATGCCTTCGGCAAATAACATCCAGGGCAGTATGGCCGCATAACTAAATAAGGGGTAAGCAATGCCTTCGCGCGGGACTTTCATAAACCTGCCAAAGAACAGACTAAATACCACCATCATCAAAAATGGCTGCAATATTGCCCAGGTAGCGCCCATGGTCGTCTGCTTGTAACGCACTTTGATCTCACGCCAGATGAAAAAATAGAGTAATTCGCGATGGCGCCAGAGCTCTTTTAGATCAATAGGCACCCATCCCTTAACAGGTTTAATCCTTAGGATAGAATTAGAAGATATTACCTTTGCAGAAATTATTTCAGAGACGCGCTCTTTAAATTTGTCAAAACTAAAAAATTCAAGGACGCGTGTCCTTAGATACAAACCATCTAATAATCTTTCAGAAACTTCTCTCTTTAAAATTTTGATAATTGCTGCTTTAATTTCGCTGAGATTATGCGGGTTAACCAAAAACCCTATATCTCCATCCAAAAGCGCATCGCCTGAACCATCAATATTTCCGGCAATAACCGGCTTACCGCAGGCAAGCGCTTCTAAAAAGACTATGCCAAATCCCTCACCAGAACTGGGCAGCACAAAGACATCGCAGAGGTTATAATAATCTACTATTTCCTCATGAGGTATAAAACCGTTAAGTATTACTTTATCTTCCAAATTATTATCGCTAATCAACGCCTTTATTCTCTCTTCATCGCTACCTGAGCCTACGATAATATATTTTGCATTAGGAATCTCCTTTACTATTTCTTTCATCGCCATAATCACCAAGTCATATCCTTTATACTTTTCTTGCTTCGATAACCGGGCAACAGTAAGAATAATCTTATCATCCGCTTTTATGCTTAGCTTATTCATAAGATACGCGGATTTTGGCTGGGGGCTAAACTTTTGCGCATTAAAGGTATTAGGAAGAACGAAGATGTTCTTTTCTAAATAATTCGGCAATTGCTTCAAGATTTCGTTTTTGGTGAATCTACTTACCGAGAGAACCTTAAGAGAATGTTGCAAGCCTATTTTTTTTAACCCTTTTAACCTCCATGCCTCTATGCCATGGGCTATCGTAAAATAAGGTATTTTAAAAATTTTATTTAATAATAGGCAAAAGAAAGAAAAATTAATATGACCGCAAAGGATAAACTGGGGTTTAAAAGTAAATACCTGCCTTAAGGCATTGATAACAAATACAGCCTTTCTAAAACCCCTGTTTTTATTATCATTTAGAGAAACCACGCTTAAGCTATTCCCAAGTTCAGCCAATGCCTTTATCAGGTGATTATTAAATACCTGAATACCGCCTTTATTATTAGCAAGGTCAGTGACTAAAAATAGAGTTTTCATTTTATTGCCTTCCCATTACTATCAGCGCCCAAGCCCTTGACCAGTGTAGCCTGCCCTGTTCAAACTTACGCCAGAGGCTATCAGCGTATCTCTTATTTATATTGCCTTTAGATAAGGCGGCCTTTAAAAGTTGCTTCCCTTGTTTTCTTAGCCATAAATCAAAAGGAAAAGTAAACCCTTGTTTTTTTCTATAAATAATTTCTCTAGGCAACATATCCTTAAGGGATTTTGCTAGAAGTGGCTTGGGTATATTCTTATCAATCTTCAGACCAGAGTTTACAGGGGCGATAAAATCTACCAGGATATGGTCAAGAAAAGGCACCCTGGTTTCCACGGAATGATACATACTCATAAAATCGGTATCTTTCAGTAGTTGGCTCTGCAGGTAGAAATTTATTTCCATATATGAGAGCCAATCGATAGGATTCATAGTTGATAGTTGATAGTTGATAGTTGAAAATTATCCATAACCTCTTTTATTTCTTTTTCCGATACGCCCAAGATTTTTTCAACATCCTTTGGCGCAAAAAGCCCTCTGATAGCTAAGTAGAGCGCCAGATGGCCGTCTTTTTGAAGATAATTTAACTTACGCCAGCGATCATTAAGACCGCCGGTTAAAGCAAACGCAGGCCGCAATATTTTCGGCAGACGATTTATAGCCTTAAGCAAGCGGATTTTTTTAAATGATTCGTATCCGCAAAAAATTTCATCTCCTCCTAAACCTGACAATACTGCCTTCAACCCTGCCTGTTTAGCCGCCCTGGAGACAAAATAGGTATTTACTCCATCAACCGTGGGTTGGTCCATTGCCGTAAAGATATTCTCGAGCTCGGCATAAAAATCCTTTTGTGTTACTTTTATCTGCCGATGGTCGCTGCGGTATCGTTCGGCAATCATCTTCTGGTAAGGGAGTTCAGAATATTCTGCTTCATCAAAAATAATGGAGAGCGTGGTAATCGGGACTCTAGTTTTACTTGCAAGGGCAACCAAAGCTGATGAATCTATGCCTCCGCTTAAAAACACACCCAATGGCGCATCGCTAATCAAATGAAGGTTTACAGTTTCAGCCAGGATAGAACGCAAACTGCTATATATATCTTCGGCGTCTTTTATCTTAGCTTTAGTGAAACTATCAATAGGGTCGTAGTATTTTACCAGTCTTTTTTTACCATCCTCAATCAACAGGTAACTGCCCACCGGTAAAGAAAAAACATTCTTTAGCGTGGTCAAAGGCGCCGGGATATAACCAAAAATAAAAAAGGCAATATCCGCCTTATGGTTACGTTCAAACGGGATAATTCCGCTTTTTACCATAGCGCCCACTTCAGAAGAAAATATGAGCAGTGTATCGTCCTGATAATAATAAAGCGGTTTTATGCCAAATCGATCACGGGTAAGGATAAACCTTGGGCTCGCAGATGTTAGGTCATAAATGGCAAAGGCAAACATTCCTCGCAGGCGCTTAAGCAAACCATCAATCCCCCATTCCTTATAACCATTGATGACTACCTCTGTATCGGAATTAGACCTAAAACTATAATCCTTTTCTTTTAACTCATTTTGCAGTTGGCGATAGTTATATATTTCGCCATTGTAGGATATCCATACTTTGCCCTCTCTATCAGACATCGGCTGGTGGGCTAAAGAGGTAAGGTCGATTATAGAAAGCCTCGTATTCACCAGGCAAAGCCGTTTATCAGCACTAAAATAGATACCGCAGTCATCAGGTCCCCGATGCGTCAGATAATCGCGCATCTTGACCGCACGATCAAAGTTTGTCTCTTTTTCTGCTTTGAGATTATATATTCCCGCTATTCCACACATCATTTTATTAAACTTAAAAGTAAAAACGTAAAAGGTAAAACCACAATTCAAAACTCTCCCGCTTTACGGGATCCCGCCTAATATTAAACAATTGGCGGGAAAAACTTTTTACTTTTTCCCGCCTTTTGCGGGATCCCGCTTCTGGCGGGAAACTTTTGGTTTTGCCTTTTTACTTTTACCTTTTTACTTAACTTGATAATTCACGAGATTATATAAAGACGTCCTTCAGGAAACCAATAAAAACCTTACCTAAGAGAATCTGTAACTGGGGGTCCTTAATAATGATAGATATAACCTTAGAATGATTCTCAAAATCTCCAAACTTCTCTATAATACTGGCGTTATTCTTAAGAACGGCGAATAATTTTTCCGTTTCCTCTTGGTTTAATCTCTCATACATCTGTTTTAATTTTAAACCGATATTAATTTCTCTCTCAAATCTCTGCTTCCATTGCCTCTCGTATTCTCCAGCGTTATTCTTTAATATACAATCAACGAGCATCTCTGCGCAGCGCATGCCATAATATATGCCGCCATGGGTTAAAGGCTTTATCTGACAGGCAGCGTCTCCCACTAAAAATATATTTCTATTATGGGTGAGGCATTTGCCTAAAGGCACAACCCCGGCGAATTTTTCTAAAATTTCTCCCTCAGCAGACTTCTCTTCTAGAAATTCGCTTAAATCATGGTAAGGATTATCCGAAATAATCCCTATCCGAACAATACCTTCACCCTCGGGAATAACCCAGGCAAAACATGGATTTTTTAGATAAACTTGAACGCAAGATTTATCGCATCCATCATATCTCATTCTAAATTGCACCCCGCGCAGATACTCGATATTTTCCTTGAAACCTACGACCTTACGCAGCGTTGAATTTGCGCCATCTGAACCGATAACAATATCCGCATAATATTCTCCTTTGTCTGTCTCTACCAGGTAAGCCTCGCCTTCCCTTTCTATGCCGACAAATTTGGTGTTAAAATTTATCTTTAAGCCCTCACCTAAGGCGCGGTCAAACTTTTCCCGGTCTATTACCACGGCCACGTCTTTTCTGTTTATTTTAAAACTATCGTGATTTAAGAAAAACTCTGCACAATCTATCCGATTGATGATGACGTCGTCGTTAATCGGCACCTTAATTTGAGTGAGCACATCCGTGCTCACCAGGCCTGCGCAATGAACAGGCCGGCCAATATCGGCGTGTTCCTCAATGATAGTGATGTCAAAATTCTTATTTTTCTCTTTAAGTAGTTGCGCGACATAACAACCGATAGGTCCCGCGCCAATAATTATGAGCTTTATCACTTTATTAAATCCTCTCTTCCAATAAACTTAAGAAACTCAAACACCTCTCCTGTTACCACTCCGCCAGAAACTAGTTTCTGTAAAGTTATGGCTTTTTGAATATGGTAAAGAAAATTTTCTGCTTTTCCTTTAGAGAAGAAATATCGGCTCAAGTAAAGACGGATGGTTAAGTTCTGAGGAGAAAGCAAAACTGCTTTCTTAAATTCTTCTTCCGCGCTTTTGGTATCTGATAATTTATCAAATATAGCGCCCAGCCTCTGATGGTAAATGGCATTGGTGGGTTCTCTTAAAATCGCCCCTGTGAATTCTCTCTTTGCCAGCCCATAAAATCCCATCCTATCGCTTTCGAGTTTAGCATCCAGCATTTTTATATCCAAGGAACTGCTCAGCAGCGTATCATCTCCTATCTCTGTAATAATTTGCGCATATTCAAAATAGGGCCTTGAATCATCAGTATTTAAACTGGCAGCTTTTTTTAGCAACTTTAATGCCTGGTAATAAAAGAGCGTTTTCTCTATAATTATCTGTTTGTCTAAAGAGCGGCTTTTCTCTAAACAACCTAATGCCTGAGCTAAATATCCCTGCGAGGATAAACGCGAAAATAAAACACATTCGTAAAAGATAAAGAGAAAAATAAATAAACTCATCAAAATTAAGGATTGTTTTTGGCCTAAGTCTTTCTGCCAGTTATTTAACAACACCATCGCTAAACCTCGTATAGACTAAACGATAAGCCATGCCCATGAGCACAAAGAATAACAAGGCATTTGCCGGTATGTGCAGATTAAAATCTAACAGCGAATATGCTAACATTGCAAATAGGGAAGCCATTGCCCCTAACCCCACAGATACAACATAAGCATTGTGCCTCTTGCGCCATATCTTCAATACCTTCCTAAAATACAAAATAAAAAACAAAGATACACAGAGAAAGCCAACTGAACC
Organism: Candidatus Omnitrophota bacterium; assembly: GCA_030692055.1. The sequence goes on from JAUYCY010000139.1 coordinate 8,550, forward strand.
CACCTCGGATAATAACTGAAGATAGTCATTATGGGCATAGGTAAACAAAGTTTGCGCTGGGGTAGTCTTATACATAGATGAGATGCTGGCAAATGTGCCTAACCCTGTGCCAAAAAGAGAAAAATCCTGCCATATCCTTAAAATATCCCACCAGGAATAGCCATGGCCAAAAACAACCAGCGTCCCATCTTTAAATAGATTAGCGAATCTCTCTAAAACACCTTTAAAATCTATAAAAAAAATAGATAAAAAAAATACTACAGAAAAACAAACAAGCAAAGTTTTTGTCTTACGCTTTAAACTATGCTTGAAGTTTGACAATGACAACATAAATAACAAAACCAGAATAGAGACTAAAATGCCGGACCGGGATAAAGACAAAAATAGCGCCAAAACCATAATCCACATACAAAGGCCGTAAATAACCCTTTTAGACCAAGGCAAATCAGTTAAAAAATATCCTAAGGCCAGAGGTATAATCATATTTATATACCCGCTAAAATTATTGCGGTTAACAAAAGGCCCGAAAGGTGTAAGCGCTGACCCGGATGCGTCAAACCAATAGACCTTACCCGAATAGGTATATTTCTGAATAATCCCAAATATACTAATCACTACCCCAAAAAAGATAATTGTATTGAGCAGGTAGTCAAATTGTCTCTTCGTCTCTATCTTATTAATAACGAGGAAAAATATCCCGATGTAGGTTAAAACCTTAAATAATTCTGAAAGGGTGGCATTAGGACAGATGCTCAAAGTAAAAAATGTTTTTGATGCGCCAACGGGAATCAGATTTTTATATAAATAAGCGGTATTACCGGGAATAATTCTAATTAAATCTATAGGTAACGGGATTAATTGAAGAACAATGAAACCCAGGAATAATATAATGGGTAAAATTAGGCCTGTTTCTAAAAAAGAGAGGCTTCTCTTATAGGCCATATCTATCAGCCAGAATAAAATCAGTAAAACTACTACAGTTTCTATTATTGTAATCGGCAGGGCAGTGACGCTTCCATAAAAGAGACAGCTAAAAATGAGCAGGGGCGCAACGAGATATGGAAAGATAATGCCAGACATAATAAATATTAAGCCTTTTTCTCCTTCTCTTGGGCATAATAATAATGATAATAATAGTAAGAGTCTTCTTTCTTTATATTCACATTGTTCAGGATTACTCCGATAATCCTGGCCTTTGCCTCGTTGAGCCGCTGCCTACAGCTTAAGATAGCTTCAATATTTCTAAAACCAGCGCGGATAACATAAACCACTCCGTCCGCCATATTGGCTAAGATGGCCGCATCGGTAACTGTAAGCACTGGCGGCGCATCAATGATAATCCTGTCAAATCTGGTTTTAAGTTCCCCCAAGAGTTGACGGCTCTTAGCAGAACTTAAAAGTTCCGCCGGATTTGGCGGCCGAGGACCAGCAGGTATTAGAAAGAGATTAGGGATAGGGGTGTGTTTTATGACTATATCTAAAGTCGCTGCTCCGGCGAGGAAACTACTTAAACCGTCTTTACTATCTATGCCCAATGAACTACCGATGCGGCAGCGACGCATATCCGCCTCTAAAATTAAAACCTTTTCATTGGCATGAGCAAAGATAGTGCCTAAATTTATTGTAACCGTGCTCTTGCCCTCTTGGGGCGAGGCGCTGGTAATCAGAACTGTCTTAAGAGGCTTGTCTTCCGGCGAAGAGAAGATTATGGAACTACGGATAGAACGATAAGCTTCAGCAATCCGGGAGTTAGGCATCTTATGAGATAATAAATCAACGTCTTCCATTGTTTTGGCCTCTCGCCTGGCTGAAGGCACATAACCCAAAAAGGGCAGTCTTACATAGGTCTCAATATCTTCGGCGGTCTTTACCGTAGAATCAAGGTATTCTAAGATGAAAGCCAAAACCACTCCTAAAAAGAAACCCAACATTATCCCTTTGGATACATCCTGTTTCCTGTTTGGGCTAAACGGCCCTCCCGGTACCTGCGCTAAATCAATAATGCGGATATTGGTTGTCTCTAATTGTTTAGAGACCTCGGTTTCCTTTATTCTTCTGAGCAATGATTCATATAGAGATTTGTCTGACTCTACTTCCCTTTTTAAGGCGTTATACTGTATGGTCTTGGTATTAAGCTCAAGGAGTTTCCTGGTCTCTTCATCAATACTTTTATTTACTGCCTCCAGTTTTGTGTTTAAATTAATCATTTTGGGATGCTTTGATTTATAGCGCTTGGACAATTCTATAATTTCATTTTCAATCCTTACCTTGTCCCCTTTTAAGCCCTCCAGGATAGACGCTGTTTGTCTCTCTACATCTGCCAGAGAGATAATCTCATTTTTCTGTATATAATTGTTTAAACCCGTCTCGGAATCCTGAAGTTTCTTTTTCAGTTCTGTTAATTGTATCTGCAGCCATCCGGTTGCATACTTACTCGCTTCTACCCTTCTCTCTACATCATCCTTTATATAGCCTTCTGCTAAGGCATTGGCAAACTTTGCAGCCTTAATAGGATCAGTACTAACATAACCTACGTCTATGAGTTGCGTACCGCCCACCATATTAACGCTTACTCCTCCTAAAAAGGCTCCCTCAGGCTCTGGCATTCCCTTAAAGGTATCGTCACCAGTGGCAATAAGATTCTCTGCTATCTTTCTTGCTAAACTCCGCGAGGTCATAATGCTAATCTGGCTCTGGAGATATTCTTTATCGACCCAACCGGGAGAAGCATAGACCTGCCGGATGGGCACTATATCAGGCATGGTTTTTTCGACAAGAATTCTGGCAGATGCCCGATAAAGAGCAATTTTCTTCAAAGTCTTCATCGTGGCATCGGTAGTGGTGATGGCAAGGCAAATAAGGATTATCCAGAATCTTCTCTTAACGATAACCAGGTAATCCTTAACCGTTATGTCCCTTAATTGGGAGGAAGGTAACATTCATAACCCCTTGTTATAAAAGGCATTTCACGTATTTTAGCATATTCTTATGATGTTATCAATAACAAAATAAATCTGACCCTATCTTCTCCTCTTTTAACTGATGGTTAAGATAATTCTGGTATTGAAGATTATTCCTCAAGAGCTCTTCATGTGTGCCCATATCAATCTTATCAGGACTATTTAGGAAAAATACTAAATCTGTTCTTTTTATGGCGGAAAAACGATGCGATACAATTATTATTGTAGCATCTCTTAGTGAACCCATCATATTATCGATTATCCTTGCCTCTATCTGGGCATCTACCGAGGAAAGCGCCTCATCCAAAATCAATATCCTTGGCTTTTTGATAACTGCTCTGGCGATAGCAATACGCTGTTTTTGGCCTTCAGATATTTTACAGGCATTCTCGCCGATAATTGTATTATACCCCTGCGCAAGTGTATTTATAAAATCATCAATACAGGCGATCTTAGAAGCCTCTGCTATCTCCTTAAAATTAGCACCTGGCTTGCCATATCTGATATTATTTTCCACTGTGTCATTCCATAAATAAGGCTCTTGTAAAACCACGCCTATCTGCTCAAAGAACGGCCGGGATTTTATCCCCCAAATATTATGCCCATCGATAAGCATGGAGCCGCTATCCGGCTTGTATAATCTTAAGATTAAGTTTATAATTGTTGTCTTCCCGCAACCTGAAGGGCCAACAAGGGCAGTACAAGAACCACCCTCAATACAAAAAGTTAAGTTCTGTAAAATCATCCTATCTTGTCGATAGCCAAAGGTTACATTTCTAAATTCTATACAACCTTTAGAAAATATAATTTCTTTGGCGCTTTTATCTTCTATTAATTCGGGTTGACTATTTAATATAAAATCTAATCTTTCGCAGGAAACAAATCCCAAAGATATCTGCTGGAAGAACTGCACAAATGAACCCTGTAGTCCTGATAATTGACTAAGATAAATGGTGATGGCGCTTAAACTTCCTAAACTCATCTGACCTTTTATCAGCTGATAACCACCATAAAAAGTAATCAGGCCTAAAATTAGCCGATTAGCTAAACTATTGGCAAATGAGCCGCTTATTTCTAATCTTGTATTTTTAAGAGCGAATCTAATCTTTTCTATCAAACTTTTTATATACTGCCTAATCTCGTAATCTTCTTTTCCAAATACCTTGATTAATTGGATGTGGGTTAATATCTCTTGAAGCTGTTTAAAAATGCCTTGTGATATCTCTATCCATATCTTTAAGCTCTTTTTCCGTTGCTGAGTAAAATAATGAGGCACAAGACACACAAAAGGCGTAAGCACCAAAGCAAATAAGGCCATCCGCCAATTCAGATATAAAACAATGGCTAAAATAAATAATGCTTTCGGTAATAGAGAAACCGCCTGTGGTAATGTATCGCTAATAAAGCGACCAACCTGCTCAATATCATAATTGAGCTTATAAAGATGCTCGCCTGTAGAGCTATCCTGAAAAAAGCCGTAAGGAAGATGTTCTAATTTTCTAAATAACTTGCGATTTAAATTAAAATTTACCCGCAACCTGATATAATTACTTAAATAATTGGTTATTCCATTGATAATACCGTTGAATACAAAAATAGCGCCGCCCACGGCAATCAAAATGATAAATAGTTTCAGGTCTTTATTTCCATAAGCCTTATCAATCATCAGTTTGGTCAAATAAGGATTAACCAAACCCAAAAACATAGTAGCGCCGCTTAATAACAACACCAGAACTTCCTTCTTCCAAAAAGGAAGTAGATAACGATAAAACTTAAGATATTTCACGTCGCCCCCCTATCCTCCGCTAAATGCGCCAAGTCGCAAAACCAGCCAATTCTTCCTTCCAAATCTCCTGTCTCCAACCCTGCCTTTCCCGGACAGCTATAGCAACTATCCCTTATAGAACAACTTTGACATTGGGAATTATCGGTAAAATATCTGGTTTTTACCCAATTTAAAATTTTTTGCTGGGCTGCTTCTATATCTTCTTTAAGCAGATTTATCTTGGGCTTCCTAATACAACTACAGGGAAATGTATTTCCATAAGGGTCAATATGAATCCCATCTCCGCCTGCGATAGCGCAACGGAAGATCGCGGTGTGCGGTGTGCGGTGTGCGGTTTGCGGTAATAATTCACAATCGTCAATAGGCACTCTCTTGTTACCATTTAAATGCAAAACTTCCTGGGGAGAAATTCTTAAATTAGCGGGAGTCAAATCTCCATTTAATCGGCTATGTAGAAAAACGCTCGGCCTAAATTTTAGACCTAAACTTTTAACAAATTTTTTTATCTTGGGTATCTCTCTAAAATTATCTCTGGTAACCTGGGTCTTTATTTTTAAAGGTGGGCTTGCTTTTAAAATGAGATTTATTCCTTGCATCGCCTTAACAAATGAACCTTTTACCCGGGAAATGTGCTCATATAAATCCTCGCTAGCCGCATTTAAGGTAATCTCGATGACAAAGGGAGGTCTATCTTTTAGATAACTAAATATTCTTTTATTCATAGAATAGCCATTGGTAAATATAGTGATAATAAAACCTTTATTCTTGGCATAGGCATATAACTCTAAAAAATCTTTCCGTATTAAAGGGTCTCCTCCGGTAAAACATAACCATATTACACCACGGTCATAAACCTTATCTAAGATAAACTTTACTTCTTTAGTATTCAATTCTCTTTTAACGTATTGGGCCCTGTTATAACAATCACTATAGCAGTGTTTACAATGCAGTCCGCAGCCAAAAGTCAATTCAAACTGGCAGACATTGGGCCTTCTATTCTGCCAGTTCTTTTTGTGGAATTTTAGGCTAAAGGTTTTGTATTTTATTTCCCGCATAACCTTCTTATTTACTTATCGCCTCACTATAATGTGAGCATTTCTTACATTCGGGCCCCTAAGGCAAATAGTCAGATGGCAATTTTTACATTCCGGGAGACAAAATTTTTTATCTGCCGAACTATTTGTTTTTCTTATCATTCCATAAAGACGCTTGTTCCAAAATTTATCCACAGGTTCTTTTAAAAGATTCCCAAAGTAGTATTCGCCTGATTTTACTTTTTCTCTAAACCATTCTTCGCCTCCAAAACAAGGATAGACATCTCCATCCCAGTCTATCAACATTGTAATCTGTGGAAACTGACAAGTTCGTTTTTTGAAATTTTGATAAAAAACAGGCTGTGCCATAAAACCGACTCTCAGCGATCTGGCAAGTCTGGATGATTTCCTAATCACCGTGTTATACAGTTCTTTATGAAAAAATAGAGAATCCCCTAATTTAAGCTTCCCCCTTTCTCTTTGTAAAGCATAATCAAAATAACGGCAGAATTGAGTCTCCACTGCCTCAACTTTAAGTTCCGCGGCTTCCTTCACCAGCAAAGGGAGATCACGGATGTTACTCTTAGAAACAATAGGGCAAAATATTTTTTGCGTGGTATTGCCACTCTTTGCTAAATACTTGTTTAAAAGTGCAATTCCTTTAAAAATATCCTGCGAGCCCTTCCTCTGAAGAATACTATCATTGGTTTCAGCCAGGCCGTGCAGGGATATTTCTAAACGGTCAATACGCATACCGGCTAATTCCTGAGCAAATTTTCCAATTAATAATCCATTCGTCCTTATGGCAATCTTAATCCCAGGGAAAGAGCCCTTAACATAGTTAATAATAGGAAACAGGTCACGGCAAAGTAAAGGCTCTCCGCCTCCGCTAAAACAAAACTCCTCTGCAAAATGGACTGGTATATGAGAAAGCATGACCTTAAAATTTTTAAAATTAATCTCTCTGCGGGTGGTATTACCAAATCGTTGGTTGCAAAAAACACACTGTGCATTGCAATAATTCGTCATTAGAAAATAATAATTTCGTAGATGATATAAGGAATCAAGATTCTGTTGAATGGGTTCCCTATGGAGAGTTATAAGGGTTTTGAAAGTATTTTGATTTTTACGTATAAACTGCGATTTAGACGTTACTCTCTTTTTTCTTTTGCTTCTCAAATCTTCTACAAAAGTTTCAAATGGTATGGATGTTTTCATTAACCCCAAATTCACCAACTGCCTACTATCTTTAAACTTGACCGAGTGAGAATAATATAAATTAAGATTGGGATTATTAATCATTGTTCTAAGATACTCTTTATATTCGTAAGCATTATTCCAATGCTCTCCTCTTTTTGCTTCTTCTAAGACCCGGGAAAAGAAATTAGAGCTAAATTTAAAATGCAGCGTAATGCCTCCAATTTCGGCTGCGACTCCCCCCTTAACCCGATGACAATTCCCATCGAATAAAAATTCTCGCTTAAATTTCAAGAAAGGAGCTTTATTTAAGCAAACCCTGGCGCCAAAAACTCGCTTACGCACTCCACCTTCGCAGAATATGGTCCCGCTCCATTTTTTATCCGGCCCTCCCAGCCAGTAATGAGAATCTCGGTCAAAATAGGGGTAGGTTAACAAGAGGTTCCTGCCATTTTTTTCTTTATTTAAGCGAATCGGCTTATGGGAATACATATCTAAAACCAGCGTATTTACTACTGCGCTGCCTTTCTTGTCCAAAAAAATACTTAAATCCCGAAGAGAAACCTCTTCATAATGAGGATAGATGAAAAGTTCATCGGCATCTCCCACAATACACCAATGCCCCACCCCATATTTATCTAAAAGGGCATCCAGCCAGTTTTGCCCACATTTAGCCTTACCATAGCTATCATTTGTCCAAAACACGTGGGTATGTTCTCCTTGAGACAATAAGAAAGACGCGCTTCCATCGCTTGAATCATTATCCACAAAAAAGAACCGGTCCACGCCTAACCGTGAATAATATTGCCAAAGATAAGGAAGGCGCAACGACTCATTTCTGATCACCATAAACAGCCTTATCTCATCAGGGGCATCGGGTATAAGATTAGGGTCAATTTTACGCATGTAATACTTCTTTCCAGAATTGAAGCACGCTTTTTTCTTCGCGTTCTAAGGAGTATCTTCTGGCAGTTTCATCTGCCTTTTGGCTTACCAAGGTTAAATCTTTACTT
>JAUYCY010000043.1 GCA_030692055.1 Candidatus Omnitrophota bacterium
TTCTTTTACGGCATAAAGGGTGTCATCTTTTCCTCGGCGAACGTTTTTGCCGGGGATAAATTTTGTCCCGCGCTGGCGGATTATAATACTTCCGGGCTTTGCTTTTTGCCCTTCGTACAGTTTAACTCCTAAATATTGTGCTGAGGAATCTCTTCCCAGCTTTGTCGAACCTCCGGATTTGGTATGCGCCATATCAGTTCGCTAATCGCTCACGTTTGAAGTGTTTGATGTTCGAAATGTTTGAAGTGTTTACAATTCAAACAAACGAAGTGATCAAGTATCCGACAAGCGAAGCGGTTAAACAATTAATAAAATCGTAGCATATTTTAAAAATTGAAGCAAGGCAATGGCCTTGTTTTTTATTTTAAGAAACGAAAAAGTCCCGCCTTCGTAAAGACAGGACTTTGATGGGGGGTTGGGTGGGCTACTGGACTTTAATGGCCTTAAGTATCATCGAGCCGATAGTTGTGAGAAGGGAGATAATGCTGAGTCCCGTAAGAGCAATCTGCAGGGGCGTGCGCTTCTCGTTAAGATTTAAAAGGAACCCTGCGGTAACGAGAACCAAGCTTACCCCGTACCCAATCCAAAGATTTAACATTTTAAAACCTCCAAAGAACGATTTTACCATACCATAATTATACACCCAAATCGTAATTCTGTCAATAGATAGTGGAAAAATGACCAAAAATCGGCTATAATGGGGTTAATTTATGATAAGGGATTTTATCAACCCCGTTAAATTAAATAATACGATATTAATGAGCGGGGTTTATCAATAAATAATCATAATTATGTCTTTGAAGAAACTTACAGATAAGTTTAACGGGGTAAAGAAAAATAGCTCGGATATTTTTATTGTTCTGATAGTTATTCTGGTCGCCCTGATTGCTTTTGGTATTGGTCGTTTAACTGCGCCGAAAAGCGAGCCGATTTTGATTAAGAATTTGGAGCAAGCGAGTGTGGAAGATTTAAAAATAGAACAATCCACTTCCGCCCCGACAGACGTCGGGACTACGGCGGACAAGGGTAAGGTGGTCGGTTCTAAAAATTCCGACAAATATCATTTACCGGAATGTCCGGGAGCGAAACAAATCAGCGAGCAGAATAAAATCTGGTTTGACTCGATTGAAGCAGCGGAAAAAGAAGGATATAAGCCAGCGGGAAATTGTCCAGGACTCAATAAATAACTATTGACCTTTGACTATTGGCCGCAAATTTGCTACTATGTCGATAGTACAAAACCAATAAAAAGGAGAGAAAATTGAGAGACCCGAAAAAAACCAAAAGAAGCATTTCCGACGGGTTTCCGCCGGACCCCGAGACAGTAAAACTCGCAGAATCCATATCCGAAGCATTAAAACAAAGCTACAAAGGAAAAGAGTTTTGCATTGTCGAACTTAT
>JAUYCY010000076.1 GCA_030692055.1 Candidatus Omnitrophota bacterium
CTCGGCGAATACCCCGTGGCTTGCCACGGGGATGAAGCCGAAATCGTAAACGTAGTTGACCTCATTCCAAGGCAATGAATGAACCAGTGATAATATTAGCATAGAACATACTCCGCGGCTTGCCGCGGAGACTGGTTGATCTATATTTATATAAGCCTTATGTTTGAACCGGTTATGGCTTGGGGTGTTATCTTGGGCGGCGGTCTTGTCGGAGCCGGGTATACGAAAGATGTGCTTGTTTCAATAATTTTAGGCGTGTGGGTGATAAGAGTTCCGCTTTGTTATTTTATGGGTTTGGTGTGGGCGGGCGGAGCAATAGGTGTTTGGTGGGCTATAAATATATCAATTGTGTTTCAGAGCGTATTCATAAGTTGGCGATATATTAAAAAAATGCGTCCGGCAGTAGTTGAAAAATAATAAAAAGTTTGGTTGATTTTGATGGTTTTAGCAGGATTGGTTAATAACGTAGAAAGTTTCTTCTATTAATCCTTTGGCCCCTTGGGCCTTCGGGATAATTCAGCTACACATTTTTTCTGCACTTACAGTTTGAAAAAATGTAAGCTTCATTAAAAGAGAAGAGAGAGGGACGAGGATAGGAGAAGGAACGGCTTTTTCTCCTATCCTCAGTTCGTTAACTGTGATTATGTTTTAATTAATATCTATTTCCTCTAAACCCTGAGTTTCTTCCGCCGCCACCGCCGCCACCACCAAAGTTGTCTTTCCTAGGTTCCATTTTGCGTGCTTTGTTTACGGTTAACTTTCTTCCGTTGTATTCTTGCTCGTTCAACGCATCTATTGCTTGTTGAGCTTGTTCTTCGGTGTCAAATTCAGCAAATCCAAAACCCTTAGATCTGCCGGAATATTTATCACTAATGATTTTTACTTCTTTTACGCCGCTTATTCCTTTTTCTGCAATAAGCTTTTTTATGTCGTCTTCAGTGACGCCATACTCTAAGTTCCCAATGTACAATTTCTTTTGCTCTTCCATTTTTGTTTACTCCTTTTCGAACTTTTTCACAGAAATCTCGGTTAACGTCTACTATACCCTCTTTTTAGCTAAGGTTTCGTATAAAAGTGCCGTCTACGAATTAACCCGCTAATTCTTTCTCTTTTTCAATGAACATCGCACTATTTTGCAAGTGGTTAACTATACCATATTCTTTAGCATTTTGCAAGGGGAAAATAGCACGCGTAATTATCGTCGTAATTTTCAATTATTGATACATTCGTAGCGCTCAAACTTCGCCTTCTTGCCCTGAGTATAGCTAAAGGATTATGGCGAGGGCAAAAAGCGCCGCTTGGTATTCTTTCGATATACTCAGGACGGTGAGCCCTTCGACTGCGCTCAGGATAAACTCCGTCGAACCGTAATCCTGAATAAACCCCGACCTGTGCTTCGACTATGCTCGTCATTTTCTTGCGGTGGGACTGTCGCAAAACGCAACAGTCCCTGATTACAGCGATTCATCTGCGATTACAACGATTGAAAACATTGGCATTTCCAATCACCGTAATCATCTTTTAATCGTTGAAATCATGCGCTGACGCTATTTCGCGACAGCGCCGCGGTATAGGAAAGTATACCCTAAAGGGCACAAGTAAGACCCTTCCTTTAGAATGTATTAGGAAGGTCTGTCCCCCCTGGATAAAAATGCGTCGCGGTAATGCGAAGAGTTCAATTTTGTGTTGAAAGCTACCCAACAGGGTGTCCTGTTGGACTACCGCAAGGAAGTTTAAAATAAGATAAAGGTTTCGCCTTACCCTGATAGTTGTTAACTTGCCAACTTCGTTGGCAAGTTAACTTTCTTGCGGTACAGGAAGGTATAAAATGCGTTATGGTAATATGCAGAGTTTAATTCTGTGTCGAAAGCCACCGCAAGGAAGTTCAAAGTAGTGAACTTGCTAACTGCGTTGGCAAGTGAACTTTCTTGAACTATCCCGAGCGAAGTCGAGGGGTTAGGCCGGGGAGAGTCGGATAGGTTGATTGGCAATTTGTAGCCAGCAATTATTTTTCAATTTCTTCGTTGCCAAGACGTATCTTGAGGAGTAAAATTAGATAATTCTCTATGAGGTTTTAACATGAAAAAAAAGATTAATGATTTTCCTTTCAACTGCCCAATTTGTAACAGCGAAATATTTGGGCAAGGGCAATTAAATTTTCGAGCATGTCCGCATGTAATATTTTTTTATACATGGGGTTCTGATCTTAGCGGGTTTTCCTATGTAAATAAGAATTTTGCCGGCCGATACATAGCTAAATTGAAAAACTCCGACAAATATAAAAAGCACCTCGAGGCACACGAAATCACCGACAACATAGATAATGAAATGCAATTTGCTACAGGAAGCTTTAGCCCCTTTAATCAAGAGGTTATAAATAACATTCCTTACTTTGAAGATTTAGCAATGAGCTCTTGCCCCGAAGACACAATGCTATACATACTTGATTCTTATTATTCCGGCTTTTCTGTATGCATAGGGGAAGGTATCTAGCTAGGCGTATGAATGAAGCTGTGCCCCGAAAAGTCGGGGCGGTTTACTGTATCCGCTACGCGCACAGCGTCCGCCACGCCTTATCATTTATTAGGCGGATCCGCCTCTGGCGGAAAATCCCGACCACGCTTCCGTGGTTTTATCGCGTCGGGATAAAAATGAGCTTAGCTCTAAAGAATGAGGTGAAATTGTGGCGTTATTAAATTTATTTAAAAAAGTGTTTAAGGCTAAAGTAGCGAAAAAGAAAAAATCAATCCGCAAACTGCGCAAAAAAAATCCGACCAAAAAACCGCTCAAGAAAATAATTAAGAAACCCAAACCAAAAAAGGTAAAAAAACTGACTAAGCCGCTAAGAAAATCGGCAGAATTACCCAAAGAAAAAAAGCTCGGAGTTATCACGCATTATTTCGGAAAAATCTCGGTGGGGATTATAAAACTTAGCTCGCCGCTTAAGGTGGGGGAGAAAATTCATATAAAGGGAGCTCACGATGAATTTACGCAAATCGTTAGCTCAATGCAATATAACCACAAAGATATTACCGATGCCAAAAAAGGCTTTGAGATAGGTGTCAAGGTCAGCCAGCGTGTGCATGAGAACGATAAAGTGTATAGAGCGGCCGAGTAATAATTATAAACAGGAGGATGACAATGTTTCATGGTAGGAGAACAATAAAAATATGCGCAGTAGTTTTTGCATTGTTTTCGGTAAGTTTTAGCGTTTTTTCTGTGGCCGAGAAAACTTTCTACGATAGAGAGTTGTCTTTTGTCAGAGAGGTCTTTAATTTTCATGTTGTTTCGCCTAACATTATGCGCGCAAGCCAACCTAGCGCAGGAGCTATCCGGTTATTGAAAAAATATTGTGGTATTAAGACGGTTCTAAGCCTCCGTGACGAGAAGGGCCGCAATAAAAAAGAAGAGAAATACTTAAAAAAATTAGGCATTAAATTTATCAATGTTCCTATGAACCCCCTTAAAGAGCAAAGTATAGAGACAATCGAAAAGTGCCTGCAGATTATAAGCGATAAATCCAATCAGCCTATACTTGTGCATTGCAGGGAAGGCAAAGACAGGACAGGATTGATATTCGCCGCATATAGAATGAAATATGATAACTGGAGCCTTGAAGATGCGGTGATGGAGATGCTTGTCTATGGCTACAACCGGCCTCTTTTCTTCAATCTTGAGCGCTCGCTGCTTAAATGGAATGATTGGAGAAAAAAGCATTCCGCAGAAATTGAAAAAGCGTTGACAGGAAAGTAGAAAATCAAATGAGACTTTAGAAGCGGATAAACGTCCCGCCTGCGACTTCGTTTCGGCGGAATCCCGCCAAAGGCGGGACGGAACAAAACGCGGAACAACGCGAAAAATCGTCAGCGTAAATCTCCCGCCAAAGCGGGATCCCGCTAAATAAAAACATTAAGGGGCGGGACGCGTAGAGATATCAGCGTGTATCCGTATCTATCTTAAAGGAGGAAAAGATGCGGCTAGGAGAGTTAGAAGGTAAATTAGTTCTTTTTAAGTTTTCACAAGAGATAAGGGCGGATTTATCACTTTTTCAAATTTACAAAGATGAAGTATGGGCAGTCGTAACCGGCGTTGACGATTTTGGAATCTGGATAGAAAATTCCGCTTATGAGCTTGGGATTTGGTGGGATACAAAGGGCGATTTAATACCGCCAAATAAACAGGTAAAGGAAAAGGTAAAAGCAAATATATTTATACCTTGGAGCTATATAAAAGGGCTTATGAGCGTTGATGATGAGCGGTTTCAAACAGCGAAAAGCGAAAGGTTTCCTGGTTTTCAATCTTATAAGTAGACCATTGTTGCCTTCTATAATTAAAATAAGTAGCTTTTATGTCTGAAGAGGTTATTTTAGAAAAATTTTATGCATGGACAAAAAAACTTAGGTCTAAAGAAGCCCGGATAGCGGTATTTGAGCATATACGCGATATACCTTATGCGATAGTCCCGGAGCTCAGAGATCCTTATCATGGTCCGGATAAACTATTAAAGCTTAACAGGGGGCCTTGTCAGGCAAAACACTATCTTTTAGGGAGGCTTTTTGTTAGATTGGGCATTCCCGTGCAATATGCTACTTATTCCTTTGGTTGGAATAGCTCTTTTATAAAATATCCACAAGATCTAAAAAAAGTAGTAGAAGGATTACCTCTTGCTTATCATCTTGCTTGCAAGGCCCATATTAACGATAAATGGATACTGGTTGACGCAACTTGGGATCTTCCTTTAAGGAAGGCCGGATTTCGTGTGAATGAAAAATGGGATGGCGTAAATGATACTATGAATGCAGTAGTCCCGGTAGAAGAGGTTGATCATGCTAGTATAGCAGAAAGGTTTCGTTATGAGACTGAGCGAAGAAGCAGCCACAGCGAAAAAGAAAAAGCTAATTATGCACAATTTATCGATAAATTTAATATTTGGCTGGAAAGCCTGAGGAAAGGATAGGGGGCTTTCTTTTGGCTAATTGATGTGCGGATAATTCCCCCGATTTATCGGGGTCAGAAGGAGGTAAAAGATGAAAGGGATTTTATTAAAGTGGCTAATTAATTCTTTCGCAATTCTCGTAGTTACTTATACTGTAAGAGGCATTGAAATCTCAAACTTGACCGTAGTGGTTGTGGTAGCTTTCGTATTAGGCATTATTAATGCAGTTTTACGTCCGTTTTTAATATTAATTACCCTTCCGATAAATATTTTAACGCTGGGGCTATTAACCTTTTTCATCAACGGATTTCTACTCTTTTTAGTTTCTAAGATCGTCAAAGGGTTTATTATCACGGGTTTTTGGCCTGCATTTTTTGGAGCATTACTTTTTAGTACGATCAGTTTCTTATTAAATTTATTAATAAATAAAGACAACGTACTTGGATAGAAATGTTTGTTAGGCCAGTAAACTACTTTATCCCGACAGCAATTGCCGATGTCCCCCGACATTTTTCGGGGTTATCGGGATTTTCCCGACTATTGTCGGGACCCCGCTGAATAAAAAATTAAGGAGCGGGGCACTTATCACTTCATTTAGGTGCTCAAAAAACCTCCCCGACGTAACAGGCTGGGTCATATTAACATTTGTTCTTTGACAAACAGGCTGAAATAGATACGTTAAATTCCTTTTTTTCTCTGAAAATGTTTCAGGGCACAAAATCTCGGGATTTATACGGTAATAATCGCTTCTTTTAACCCGGTAA
>JAUYCY010000080.1 GCA_030692055.1 Candidatus Omnitrophota bacterium
GTAGCTATAACTCATGGACAAACAACGACTCAGTTCTTCACGTTCGGACAGATTGAATCTTTGGTATTTTTCCATATCGCAACTCCTTTTTCCTGCTATTATACAGGAATAAAGTGTTGCGTTAAGAACTTGAAGCTACTCACCAACTCTTCTTTGTGTCCACTTTTTCGGGAAAAATCCGTGGGAGAATCTTCTTCAACATCTGCCGTCTTTTATCGCTATTATTTTATCTACGTTTTTTATGGTTCTACCTGTCATCTATCATTAGGCTATTGGGGGTTAAACCACTTTATTATATCTGATATAATCGTATCTAAATTTAAAGTGGGGGTAAAATTGATATATTTTTTTATTTTTGAAATATCCGGGACTCTCCTCTTCATGTCTTCAAAGCCTTCTTCGTAAGCTTCATCGTAAGGAATAAATTTTAAACCAGAGGTGCTTTTTGCAGCGCTTTTAATTCTTTCGGCTAAATTAATAATGCTAATTTCCTGGGGGTTGCCTATATTAAATATCTCCCCTTGCGTATCTCTTGAATCCGCAAGCCCGATTAATGCCCTTACGGTATCTAAAACATGGCAGAAACACCTTGTTTGTTTTCCGTCGCCAAATATTAGCAACGGTTCATTTTTTAAAACGCTGCCTATAAATCTGGGGACAACCATACCATACCTTCCAACCTGACGCGGGCCAACCGTATTAAAAATTCTTGCAATCACTATCGGAAGGCCTTGATTTTCAAAGTAGGCTAATGCTAAAAATTCATCTATGGCTTTGGAACAAGCATAACTCCATCTTCTGTTTTTAGTAGGGCCAAATACTATATCGTCATCTTCTTTTAAAATATTTTTTGGACTTTTGCCATAAATCTCTGAGGTAGAAGTAAAAATAACTTTCTTTTTTTTAAAATTGGCGTATTTTAATACCAGCTCGGTTCCGTGAACATTTCTTTCTATTGTGGCAACTGGATCCTGTATCACCAAAAAGACGCCAACGGCAGCCGCTAAATGGAATATCAAATCGCATTCATCAATCAGTTCACGTAGAACAGCTTCGTTAAAAATAGTATCAATGACATAATGAAATTTTTGATTATGTTTCAAGTGTTCAATGTTTTTTATGCTCCCTGTCGATAAATCATCTATAACAAAAACATTATCTCCTCTTTCTAATAGTTTCTCTACTAAATGCGAACCAATAAAACCAGCTCCTCCGGTTACCAAGATATTCACTTTTCACTTCCCCCCTTTTTCAATAAAACTTCTGTTCCTGCCAATATTCGTAGAATTTACCTTTTTTGTCGAGAAGTTCGTCCAAAGTCCCTTCTTCGATAAATTCACCCTCTTCTATAACAACGATTTTATCCGCGTTCTTTATGGTAGAAAGCCTGTGAGCAATTACTATGGTAGTTCTGCCTCTTATAGCCTCGGCAATTGCGTCTTGTATGAGTTTTTCTGTTTTTGAATCAAGGGAACTAGTTGCCTCGTCCAATATTAGTATTTCGGAGCTCTTAAGTAATGCTCTTGCTATCGTGACTCTTTGTTTTTCTCCCCCTGATAATTTTACGCCTCTATCGCCTATATAGGCATCGAGCTTACCGGGTAGCCTTGTAACAAAATCATACAATCTGGATTTTTTTAATATATCGATAAGTTCCGCCTCTGTAACTTCTCTATCTAAGCCGTATATAATATTATTTTTCAACGTATCATTAAAAAGCAAAGTATCTTGGCTAACTAAAGCCATATCTTTTCTTAATGATTCTAAAGTAAAATCCATAATATCCATTCCGTCTATAAATATTGAGGAGGGGAGGCATTCATAAAAGCGTAAAATTAAATTAACAAGCGTAGTTTTTCCTGCTCCTGAGGGGCCTACTAACGCGGTAATCTTTCCTTTTTCAATTGTGAAGCTGATACTATTTAATACTTGTATATCGTCCGTGTAAGAGAAATTTAGGTGGCGTAACTCAATTCTATTTTTTAATCCTGGAAAATCTTTTTTGCCGCCCATAACAAAAAACTTATCCTTATCGTCAAATATCTTCATTATCTCAGCCGCTTGTCCGCTTATTGTAGCAAGAGAGTTCTTTATGATATTTATGAAATAGAAGCTGTTGGAGGCTTTTCTAAGCACGAGAAAAAATATCAAAAAACTTGAAACTTGCCCTGCCTTCTCTTTGATAACCATAAATGACATAAGTGAAATTAAAAACAAAACAATAATTAGTACTATAATTTCATTGATGGGCGATATGAGCTGATTTTTTCTATCAAGGCTAAATTCCACGCGGCGTAAATTGTTGCTAAGTGTATTAAACTCTTCCTTTTCGTGTTCTTCGTGCGCATAAATTTTTACCAGCGGTATACAGGAAAGTATATTGAATATTTGCTCAGTTATTCTTTTAGAAGAGGTAGAATAAACGGTAGAGGTCTTTTTAATTTTTTCAATAATCCAGTGCACGGCATAGTTTAAAATTGGCAACACCAATATCACCAGTAAAGTCAGACGCAATGAAATCATACCCATTATTATTAAATAAATAATGAGTGAAAAGATGCGGTCGAATGCATCCTGCAAATTATGAAACTCGTAGGCAATCTGGCCAGTAAAGTTTATAAGAATGTTATGGAGGTAGCCTAAATTGTGCCTATCAAAAAATAATTTTCCAAAACTAAGATAGCGGTTAAAAATTAACCTGCGCAATCTATCAGAAAACTTTCTCAATTGATATAAAACGGTAGTGCTTGCAAAATAACGCATTATGTTGCCTAATGCCAGGGTTACGAAGATGGTTGCCGTCAGAAATATAAAGATAAATATGTGCGGCCGGGAATATACGTGGAAAATCCTATACATTATAAATTGCATAACTCTTGTTTCTTGAACAAAGCTAAAGTCCATTTGAAGTATTCCTTTTACCAGCGGAAGTAAAAGTGTTATGCCTATGCCTTCAAGAAATGCAGAGCCCAGAGATAAAAAGGTAGGAATGACAAAATATGTTAATTTTGAATCAAGACGATGAAGAAAATCGTGTACTCTGGCAATCTGGGAATATATTTTCCTTATATTTTTCATAAAATCAACCAGTCTCCGCGGCAAGCCGCGGAGTATGTTCTATACTAATATTATCACTGGTTCATTCATTGCCTTGGAATGAGGTCAACTACGTTTACGATTTCGGCTTCATCCCCGTGGCAAGCCACGGGGTATTCGCCGA
>JAUYCY010000169.1 GCA_030692055.1 Candidatus Omnitrophota bacterium
ACTGCAAGAAGGCAATCAAAGCCTATGAGGAAGCACTGAAAGTTAGAACCCTTGACCGCTTCCCGATGCAGTATGCTACTACTCAAAACAATCTTGGGACTGCATACAGAACGCTTGGGGAGGTAGAAGCTAAGGCTGAGAACTGCAAGAAGGCAATCAAAGCCTATGAGGAAGCACTGAAAGTGTTTACGAAGGAAGAATTCCCAGAAATTTATCTGTTAGTAAAATCCAATCTTAGAAAGCTCCTTGATTTCTGTGGAGGTGAATAAATTATGAGGCCGCCAAGCAAAACGCTTCGCCACTATCGTGGCTCGCCCTTCGGGTCGCCTAACAGCGGACATACCCCGGTGCACCGTTATGCAAAGGTTTTAACCAGATAATGCTCGTTATATTAACTTGATATTTTCAAATAAAAAAGTCTGTAACTAACTTATTTTTATTAACTTTCATCTTTTGAAAGAACAATTTTAAATTAAAATAAATAACCACAATTGGATGAAAAGCACGAACAAATCATTAACAATTTGTTTATCAGGATTCTTTCATCTTATACGGATTTCGTCTAGTGTGCAAATAAACGCAACTGGTTACGATTATTTAGATTTTACCAGCAACCCTAAAAGACGACCATGCAGACATCAAACTTGACAGGCAGACAAGGACGACAAAACAATTTCGGCAAAGCTGTTTTGGCTATCTCCCAACGAAAAAAAAAGAGTCTTTCGTGTCATTATATGCAATAGTCTATCATGTCCTTCTCAGAACGGGTTCAATGATTATCTACGATTTTACAAAGAATTCCATTAAAGCAGCCGGAGGCAAAGGTGATGGCTGTGAACCAAAAAACATCTCACCGGTTATCATATGTGATTATTCCGGACAAACTGAGCCACTTTTAAATTTTTTCCGGTCTGGCATTCCATTAGGATTATGAAAAGAAAAGTTAATCATTTCACGGATGATTTCAAATTTCAGGTTATTCAGGAGTATTTGAATACTGACATAAAAAGATATTTATGTGATTTTTTAAATATTATCTTCTATTTTTTTCTTAAGGCTAAGGATCCTAATAAGATAATAAAAATTGTAGCTGCAACATATAAGGTAACTGACTGATATTTAACGTGATTAAACGGATCACTAAAAAAATATATTTTAATAAATAGCAGTATTACTATTAATCCAAATATTTTCAATAATATAATATGAACTTTTTTCTCCATTTCTAAAATGTTAAAGATTAGTGGTCTGT
>JAUYCY010000180.1 GCA_030692055.1 Candidatus Omnitrophota bacterium
ATGTTTTAGGCCTACAGGAGAAAGAAGATTTGTTAGATGAGCCGCAGGCCCCCCACATAGGAAATTTTATTCACGAACTGCTGGAAGAAACTTTTAGCAAATTCAAAGGTAAGAAACCATTGATTGATAAAAAGTTCCAAGAGTATTTTTTTAATAGAATGGATGAAAAGTTTACCAGCGATCTCGCCCGTCGGATGAAAACAGATTCCTTTCTTTTGAAAAAGATTATAATAAACCGGCTGCAGCGTTTCTTGGATAGCGAAAGAGAACGCAATGTCGCTAAGATTATTTGTTTAGAAGAGAAAAGAAAAGATACAGTTATTATAAATGGAGATAATATAGAATTTGTTTACACCGTAGACAGGATTGACCAGTTCCAGGACGAAAGTATTGTAATCATAGATTATAAAACCGGTGGTTCTAATGTTTCGCCAAAGAAGCTTTCTGCACTTTTAGATATGAAGATGGATGTTGTGTCTATAAAAGAAAATATAAGATCTTTTCAACTGCCTATATACTATCACTTTGTCTCAAAAGAATTTCCCGATAAAGAGGTTAACGCTGAGCTTTATAACGTGCGCATTTTAGAGCGAAAGGCATTCATATCAGAATCCGATTTATCGCATAAGTCCCGTATAGTGGAGATTTGTTTTAAAGCGCTAAGCGCCGTATTTAGCGAAATCTTTGATCCTGATGTGCCTTTTGTTCCGGAAAAAGAAGAGCGAAGATGCAGCTTTTGCGGCTTTAAGGCATTGTGTAGGTAAAATGCGTGTGTATAGAATTAGGTTAATGAAGCCGTGAAGCCAGACAGGTAACGTATAATAAAGTGTGTAAGTTCTCTGGCAAGTAAATAAAAAAGGGTGTATCCTTTTTGTGGATAATCCAATATTAACCACATAGCCGTTACAAGCGGCTAATTAATCTCATGTACTCCCTTATGGAAGTGCTGGATAAGGTTATCTTAAGCCCGAATACTATTGTAGCCGACTGGCGCAGAGAGGTAAAGTGGAATAATATTGATGAGTTCTGGAAGGAAACAGAGCGGCAAATGAAAGAATTATTACATAGCATAT
>JAUYCY010000061.1 GCA_030692055.1 Candidatus Omnitrophota bacterium
AAAAATCATAATACCCTGTCCTTTGTCTCATCTCACCTAGTTTAGGATCATTCCATATCTTTTTTAAAGAAGAATTCATTGTGTCAATTTTTAAGATCGGAAAAAGGTTACACGGCAGAAATAATCTCCCATCAGGATCAATGGATAATACCATGCTCGCTCCGCGACATGTTAAGTGCACATTCTTGTCAAATAAGAAGTAGTCTAAGTTTTTGATGTTTTTATATTTCTTTCTTAACCTTTTTAAATTTGCCATGAACACGTCATTATCTACAGCCAAAGAATATTGATTATCCGGATTTAGCATTTTAGTATACGTTATCTTACAGCCTACCCTATTAGAAAACCTAGCAAACTCCTCCATTTCCTGTATCGTATCATTTGATATAACCGCAGTTATCATTGTGTTTATACCTTTTTGCCGACAGAGTTCTAATCCCTCCATTACCCTATCAAAGGCCCCTTTTACCCTACAGATGTTATCTTGTTTCTTTAAAGAGTACAAAGAAATTCTTAGATAATCTAAACCCTCATTTATTTGATCTATCTTGTCTTTTATAAAATAACCATTGGTCGTTAAAAAAGTGATCATACCTCTATTTTTTGCATGTCTTAAAATCTTACCCACATCATTTCTTATTAGTGGTTCCCCTCCTTGAAGATAAAATATACTCGCTCCTAAATCTCTGCTCTGATCTATTAAACTAATGACTTTTTCAGTTGTAAGGTCTTTTCCCCTGAAATTTCTACGGTTGTGTTTAACATTACATTGTGGACAACGCATGTTACACTTATAAGTCAACATCAAAGAAAGTACTACAGGTGTAGGGGTACCTAGTTTATTTTTAATTAAAGAGGTCAGTAAGTTCAGGATATTTCTTTTAGTTATGTTTTTAGCCATATTTTAAGATATTTACGTATTATTAAGTAAATATTTAAAAACCTTCTTATTCAAAGGGTATTTAATGAAGGTTTTGTTGATAAAACCGTTTAATGACAAGGCTTTTGCTATAGTCCCGCCTATAGGCTTGGGTTATTTATCAACAGCTTTGAGGAAGCAAGGTCATGATGTGCTTATATTAGACTGTCTAGCAAAAGATTATAACTTTAAACAAGTGGCTATTTCTTTCGCTAATTATAATCCTGATGTTGTAGGGATCCAGGTGTTCAGCGATAACCTTCTTGTTGTAAAAGAATACCTTAAGATTTTTAAAAAAATTAAGATGTCAGTTGTAACTATTATTGGGGGCCCTCACCCTTCGGCTGATCCGAAACAGAGCTTAAATTTTCTTCAAGAAGCCGATTTCGGTTTCGTAGGGGAGTCAGAAAAAGGTTTTTACAAACTTTTAGCTTATTTAAGGGGAAAAGAAAAAAATGTGTATAACATACCCGGGTTGGTTTTTAGAAAGGGTAAGAACATAATTTCTAACCCGCCTTATTTTGAACAAGATTTAGATAAGTTAGGTTTTCCTGCTTGGGACTTAATAAACCCAAAAGACTATCCTCACGCTCCACAAGGTGGCTTTGCAAGATTTTTTCCTCTAGCGATTATACAAACTATAAGAGGTTGCCCTTATAAGTGCACTTTTTGCGGTGCTCATCTCATTAATGGTTTTAAAATGAGGCCTCGAGCTGTAAAAAATGTTATCCAAGAAATAAAACTTTTATGTAGCAAGTATGGTGTTAAAGAGTTTCATATTACAGATGACAATTTCCTGTTTTCAAAAGAAAGGGTGATAAGATTTTGTAAAAAATTAAAAGAAGGAAATTATAAGCTAGCTTGGATGTGCTCCAGCGGAGTAAGGTTAGACCTTTTAGATGAGGGGCTTCTTGAGCATATGAAAAATTCTGGATGTTATGCTTTTGGCTTAGGCTTAGAATCAGGGTCTGAAAGGATTCTAAAATATATGAAGAAAGATCTTAACCTCAAAAGGATTGATAAACAAATTGGATTGATAAAAAAATATGGCATAAGAACTATAGGGCTTTTTATTATAGGTTTCCCGACTGAGACAATAGAGGATGTTCAAAAAACAATAAAACTCTCTAAACGGCTGCCATTTGATAGGGTTCAATTTAGTTATTTTCTACCTATTCCTGGAACTGAGATCTACAAAGAATTAGAAAAGAAAGGAGGGTTAAAAAATATTGATTTCACGAATTATTCCTCTTTTGGAAGTTTAAATTATGTTCCTGCAAGTATGACCAAAAAAGAATTGAAAAGAATGCAAATGAGAGCGTTTTTATCATTTTATTTAAAACCCAAAAATTTTTTGAAATTATTTGAAGATATAGGCTCAATAGACAACCTTAGGTACATAATCAAAAGGGTTAGTATTTATATGTTTGGATAAAAATGAAACAAAAAACAGTCTATCTCCTATTAGCAGCGATTATTTGCTTTCATGTGGTAAATAATCTAATAATCCTAAAAATAGATAACATACCCTTCATATACGATCTGTTTAACAATTATCAGCATAGCATATCAAACTACAATCTCATCTTAAAAAGCCCTATCCAAGTATTCAATTTTGGAAATCCAGAACTAAGTTTTCATTATCCCCCTTTGCTATATTGGATGACTTTACCTTTCTTTTTATTGTTCGGAACAGGCGAAGATGTTGCTGTTATGGCTAACATGATTTTTTTTGCAGTTTTGATACTTGCTACCTATGGAATCGGAAAAGAACTACACGATGAAAAAGTAGGGCTGCTGGCAGCTTTTACAGTCTCCATGTTTCCAGCAATATTCGGATACTCCCGAGTCTATACCGTTGATTTCCTTCAAGCATCGCTTGTAACATTAACTATATACCTACTTATAAAGACTGAATATTTTAGTAATAAAAAATTCTCAATTTTATTAGGTTTTGGTCTGGGGATAGGGATGTTGGGGAAGCAAACATGTCTAATCTACGTTGGTGTCCCCTTACTTTTTTATTTATTAATTTCTATAAAAAATAAGACCGGATTTTGTGTAAAAAATATGCTTTTTTCAGGATTAATTGCCATAGTTTTATCTTTCCCGTGGTATTATTCTCATTTTAAAAATATAAGTTATTATGTTTCATCAAATCCTTATTTTAAGTTTACGGTAAAAGACATTTTTTTGTATGCATATAGTATTTACAAATATCAGCTGTTTCCATTTTATGCAATAATCTTTTTATTTAGTCTTATTATGTATGTATTATTTTTGAAAAATAAATTAAAATTCTTAGTTTTAGTCTGGTTATTAACACCGATAGTATTCCATACTATATTTTTTGAGTTTAAATTTGCACGGTATATCCTTCCTTCTTTGCCAGCAGTTTCGATAATCATAGCAGTAAGCATAATAAGTCTTAAGAAAATAAAAATCAAAAGCTTGAAAAGATTAGCCCCTTATCTTCCTTTTTTGATTATTGGCCTAGGAGTCATACAGTTTTTTATGTTATGTTACTCTTCAATTGAACCAATTAAGAGCATACCTGAACTTCACGAGAGATTTGAAGAAAAAGGGATAATAAAACCTGGAATTTTATCATTCGATACAAGGGACGTTGTTAAAGATTTTATCAATATAAAAAATAAAGATTTATTTATAGTTGAAATGGCCGATACGCCTTTCATAGATATGATTGAACACGAATTTTATCTGCAGGGTTTTGAGTTTAAAGTTTATAGCCCTTATAAAACGTTAGACATAGGCTTACAACCGGGCGTGATCCCTGAAAATTATGATTTCACAAAAATTTTTGACGAAGCAAACATTATCCTAACAAATGATAAAGGTTATTTCGGTTCAGAAGACATACCTATTGATGAAAGAATAAAAAAAAGATTTAATAAGGCGTATTTCCAAACATTTGAAAAGAGGATTGATGAATTTGTTTTAATTAAAAAAGTACCAACCAATTTACGGTATGAAGATTCCTCAATCCTTTTATATGCCAGAAAGGGGTTATTATGAAAGTATTAGGACTTTGCGACAATCATGATTCTGGAGCAGCACTGATATCTAATGGAAAAATAAAATCTGCAATATCAGAAGAAAGGCTGGACAGGGTTAAGCTTTCACGCAACTTCCCTTTCCTTTCCATCAATAAAGTTTTTGAGATGGGTAAGATTTCGATGGATGATGTTGACAAGATAGTGGTTGCCTCAAAGTTCACCCCAAATTTTGTTTTAAGACTTTTTAGCTGTAAGTATTCAAAAATGAAAAAGTCACAGTTTGACTACTCCTTAAACCTTTATTTCATCTACCAAAGCCTCTTAAAAAAGATAGGTTTGGAAAAGGTTGATGAAACTCTGTCTAAAATCGTATTACAAAGAAAACTGAAGTTTAAAAATATAAGTTTAGTAGATCACCACTTAGCCCACGCAGCAGCTTATTACACATCAGGCCTTAATAAAGCACTCATAATAACAATAGACTCTATGGGTGACGGCGTAACCTTAACAGTAAACATAGGACAAGGTAATAGTATTAACCGTGTCTATTCCCAATCAGGATTTAGTGCCATAAGCTTGTATTATTCTAGGATAACTGAAGCTTTAGGTTTTACTGCAATAAAGCATGAAGGCAAGGTTGTCGGGCTTGCTTCTTATGGTAACCCAACGCCTTTACTATCTTGCATGAAAAAGATGCTTCATTTCAAAGGTCCCGGATTTAATCTGCAAAACCATTTTCTAAAGCAAGGGAAAAAAAGCGGGATTTTCAAGGAAATTAAAAAACATGCATCAAAAGATGTTGCCGCCGCAGCCCAGCTTAATCTTGAGCAGGAAGTATGTAAGTTTGTAGACTTCTGGGTGAAAAAGACAGGCATAAAAAACCTTGTAGTATCAGGTGGATTATTCGCAAATGTGAAACTGAACCAAAGGATTCACGAGCTAGAAAGCGTAAAATCCGTATATGTATTCCCCCATATGGGGGATGGTGGCCTTGCCTTCGGCGCAGTGATGCATGAACTAAAACCAAAACCATTCAGGTTTAAGAACCTTTACTTTGGACCAGCATATACTAATAAAGAAGTAAAGAAAGAATTAGAGAATAACAACATTAAACATACTTTTTACAAGGATATAGAAAAAGAGGTTGCTAAACTTCTTGCTCGTGGCAAAGTCGTAGCCAGGTTCAAAGGGGCGATGGAATTCGGACCAAGAGCTTTAGGCAACAGGAGCATACTTTACCAGCCAAATGATGCAAGTGTAAACGACTGGCTTAACAAAAATCTCCGGAGGACAGAGTTTATGCCATTCGCACCAACAGTCCTTGAAGAGTATGCTGAAAAGTGCTTTAAGAACATAAAAGGTGCAGAATATAGTGCTAAATTCATGACTATAACTTTTGACTGCACTGATTGGATGAAGAAAAATTGTCCAGGCGTTGTTCATGTTGATGGCACTGCACGGCCGCAGATAGTATCAAAAAAGGACAATGCCTCGTATTATAAACTGATAGACGAGTACAGGAAGCTTACAGGAATACCATGCATCATAAACACAAGCTACAACATGCACGAAGAACCGATAGTATGCACCCCTAGTGATGCTATTAAGGCGTTTAAGGAAAGTAAGCTTAATTTTCTTGCTATCGAAAGCTTTCTAGCAGAGCAGGAATAGGCATGAGCGGCAAAAAAAGTACTAACAGTCTGGCTTGTATCCTGCTTTTATTGCTCATTGTAGCATTTCATGGAATAAACAATTATATTGTATTAAAAAAAGATACAGTTCCGCTAAACGGGCATGAGAGTGCCAATTACATGAATAGCCTACAGATATACCGGGGCTCGCTCCAATTTGACCCTTTTTACCCTCCGCTTATGGTACTAGCTTCTCAGCCACTCTATCGGCTTTTTGGAACAGATTACGACACTGCAGTCATGACTAACATGATATTTTTTGCGATACTCATATTTTCTACTTATGGTATTGGGAAAATGATACAGGATGAAAAAACAGGCTTGCTAGCAGCGTTTACTGTTTCTATGTTTCCTGCAATATTTGGATTCTCAAGAATCTACCTACCTGATTTTGCATTAACAGCAGTCACAGCCCTAAGCATATTTTTGTTGGTAAAAACAGAAAACTTTCAGAACAGGAAGTATTCAATATTAACAGGTATAGCAGTCGGCCTTGGAATGCTAACTAAAACCACATTCCTCATTCTTATACTCTCCATGTTCATAATAACACTAAGTAGGATTAGTTTAAGAAAGGAAAAAAGGAAAGAAGCATTTCTAAACATCCTCCTGGCAATCTTTGTTGCTATAATCATTTCTTCTTTCTGGTATTTCCCCCAGATAAAAGATGGGCTAATTCAAGCGCTTACAAACAGCGCCGCTTATGCAGAGATAAAGCTGAACTATTTCTGGGTTTTAAAAGATTCTAGTCTTGGCAAAGTATATTTCACTCTGTTCATTTTCAGCTTACCAGTTTTTATACTCTCAAAGAACAAAGCAAAGTACGAAATATTATCTTGGATTATAATCCCATTTATCTTTTTTAGCAGTATTCCCACTAAAACGCCACGTTATATCCTGCCTCTGCTCCCTCCAATCGCGTTAATAATTTCCTTTGCTAGTTTGAAAATAGCAAGTAAAGTAAACAAAGTTTCATTTTTTGAAAAAAAGATTAATCTCACTAGATTTATCATACTGATATTGTTAGTTTTTGGAATTACGCAGACCCTGTTCTTATCTTACAGCAAATTTGACCAATTCTCAAGTATGGACAGCATAGAAAGAAGCGAAAACAAAGGGCTTATACACGCTCAGCATGCAGACTGGGACCTAGAATGGGTGTACAGTATGCTAAACTCATCCAAAAACGAGCCATGCGGTCTTAATATCGTGAGTGTTTCGCTTACACCATTATCAGGTACTATGCTTAACTACGTCACCCTAAACGGGCTGCAAGTAAAGTTTAATACACCTATATACTGCTTAAAGCAAGACAGAATACATTGCAACCCTGATGAATATCCTCTTATTATTAAAAATGCAGATTATATCATCATAGAATCTGAAGACTGGGACAAAAACCTGTATGGGCTAGCCGCAATAGGACAGGACCATAAAAAAAACTTTGAAATTTTTATCAAAGAGTTCCAAAAGCAAAAAAATGATTTTAAATT
>JAUYCY010000094.1 GCA_030692055.1 Candidatus Omnitrophota bacterium
AAAAGCGTTGGAGAGTTAAATAGCATTCATTCAGCACAGATGCTATCATATTTGAAAACAGCAAATAAGAAAGTGGGTTTGATATTGAATTTTGCAGAGAGTAAATTGGGTATTAAAAGAATGGTAAACAGGTATTAACAATAGGTAGCTGCAGATGATGTATATATATCTGTGCAATCTGCGGGGCTAAATGCCCATTTGCGATATCTGCGGTTGCAGTGGAGGTTACCATGTTTAAAGGTTCAATCGTAGCAATAGTCACGCCGTTTGAAAACGATAAAATTGACGAAAAGGCCTATAGAAAGCTTATAGAGTTCCATATTAAAAACGGAACAAGCGGAATTGTTCCTTGTGGAACAACCGGCGAATCGGCAACTCTATCTTATGAAGAACACGATAGAGTTATTGAAATTACGGTAGAGCAAGTCAATAAAAGAGTGCCGGTTATTGCTGGAACCGGTTCTAATTCAACTCATGAAGCGATAATGCTTACTAAGCATGCAGCAGGAGTCGGGGCAGACGCTTCTTTGCAGGTTGCGCCTTATTATAATCGGCCTACGCAAAAAGGTTTATATGAGCATTTTAAGGCAATCGCCCAGTGCGCGGATATTCCTATGATTTTATATAATATTGCTTCGCGCACTGGCGTAAATATAGAACCGGAAACTATAGCAAAATTGGCCAAAGATTGTAAAAATATCGTTGGGGTAAAGGAGGCATCTGGGAATCTAGAGCAAATGTCGCGCATAAAATTACTCTGCGGACCAAAGTTTGATTTATTGTCCGGTGACGACGCTTTAACTCTACCTGTTTTAGGTATTGGTGGGACAGGAGTTATCTCTGTGGTGGCCAACATTGTTCCGAAAGACGTTGCGGAATTAGTAAGTACATTCGAAAAGGGAAACCTTAAGAAAGCACAGGAGATACACTATAAAATACTACCGTTGATTAAGGCAATATTTATTGAAACTAACCCCATACCGGTAAAGACTGCCATGGGGCTAATGGGGCTATGCGAGCCGGATTTAAGGCTTCCGATGTGCGCGATGTCCGAAGAAAATTTAGCAAAATTGAAAAAAGCTTTAAAAGATTACGGATTATTGTAAAAAATCCGAAATCCGAATATCGTCCCTCGGAAATACTCGGGACGACCCTGAGTATTCCCGAAGGGTCGAAATCCGAAACAAATCCGAATGTTCAAATTCTCAAATGTTCAAAATGATTTTTTGTTTCGGTCATTGGGATTTTGTAAATTTTGACATTGTTTCGACCCATTCGACAAGCTCAGGGTCGTCCTGAGCGAAGTCGAAGGACGAATTTCGGATTTCGTGCTTCGGATTTAAAATGAGGAGAAATAAAGGGAAATAAATGATTAAGTTAGGAATTTCTGGTTTTTGCGGAAAAATGGGGCAAAGAATTTCTGCTTTGGCTATTAAAGATAAGAGCTTTAAGGTGGTTTTAGGTTTAGAGAGAAAAGATTATCCTCAAGTCGGCCAGATTGTAGGCGGCATAAATATTTCAGCCAATCAAGAGGACTTAAAAAAATGCGACTGCATTATTGATTTCACTGTTGTCAGTGCAACCTTAGAACTTTTGCCATATTTAGTTAAGTATAGGAAATGTACAGTTATCGGTACCACGGGTTTAGACGAAGCGGCGCAGGCGAAGATAAAAGAAGCAGCTAAGAAAATCCCTATTGTGTTTTCTCCGAATATGAGTATCGGAGTAAATCTTTTGTTCAGATTGGTAGGGATGTCGGCAAAAATTTTACAAGGCTATAAAGTTTATATTGAAGAAGCGCACCATATTCATAAGAAAGACGCTCCTTCCGGTACAGCCAAAAAAATTGCGCAAATTATCAACCAGGAAGGTTTTAATATAAAAACAGAGGATGTAAAGGCAATTCGGGAGGGTGAAATAGTTGGTGACCATAGGATAGTTTTTGAAAGTGATGTAGATAAAATTGAACTATTTCATTCGGCAAAAACACGCGATATCTTTGCTAAGGGTGCGCTTTTAGCGGCGAAATGGATTGTTGGCAAAAAGCCCGGTTTATACTCTATGGATGACATACTTTTAAAAGCTTAACTATACAAAATGAGCGACGCTCAAAATGTATAGTTAGAGAGGGACGCGATGGATAGG
Organism: Candidatus Omnitrophota bacterium; assembly: GCA_030692055.1. The sequence continues at coordinate 2,146 of JAUYCY010000094.1, forward strand.
TTTCAAATTTCAGAACGTTTACAGAAATTACCGCCATACTTATTTGCGGAAATTGACCGGCAAAAGAAAGAATTACGCGAAAAAGGCGTAAGCTTTATCGATTTAAGTATTGGTGATCCTGATATAACTGCTCCACACAGTATTGTTGATGCTCTGCATATAGCGGCAAAAAATAAAGATAATCAGAAATATGCACTTGATCAGGGAAAGTATGAACTACGCAAAGCAATTAAGGTTTGGTTTAAGAAAAGATTTAATGTTGAGCTAGATGAGAATAATGAAATTTTGCCTTTGATTGGTTCGAAGGAGGGATTAGTACATTTTCCTTTAGCTTTTGTAAATAAAGGCGATTATGTGATTATTCCTACACCGGGTTATCCCGGCTATCGTGGGGCAGCCATATTTGCCGGAGCAAAAGTATATGAAATGCCCATACTAGAAAAGAATCATTTTTTGCCTGACTTAGAGAAAATTCCACTTACGGTAAGAAATAAAGCAAAAATTATCTACGTTAACTATCCTAATAATCCTACTAGCATAGTCGCACCTCTAGAATTCTTGCAAAAATTGGTTGAGTTTTGCTCTAAATACGGAATTATTCTCGCCTATGATAACGCTTATTCAGAGGTTTATTTCCACGAGAAACCCCACAGTATCTTAGAAGTTAATGGCGCAAAAGAAGTAACCATAGAATTTCACTCTTTTTCCAAAACATTTTGTATGACCGGTTTTCGTGTCGGCTGGGCGTGCGGCAATGAAAACTTGGTAAAAGGATTGTTAAAGTTAAAAACTAATATCGATTCCGGAATTTTTGGCGCGATACAGGAAGCAGCTGCCACGGGTTTAGAAAAGGAAGAAGGTTATATTGAAAAAATACGGCAGACAATAAAAGAAAGAAGAGATTATTTTGTAGCAGGGCTTAAAAGTAAAGGGTTTAATAAGGTTTATGCTGAATCTACTTTTTATGTCTGGGTAAAGCTGCCGCGCAGATTTAAATCTTCCATAGATTTTTCGAAAAGCCTTATTCAGGAAAAGCGCATTGTAGCAACTCCCGGTATTGGTTTTGGAAAATACGGTGAGGGGTTTATCCGTTTTGCGTTAACTGTTGATAAAGAAATTCTTGAAAAGGCGATAGAAATTTTATAAAAGCAGTGCCGAATGTATTTATTGGAATCGGTTCGAATTTAGGAGAGAGATTAGACAATATCAACAATGCAATTGTTTGTTTAAAAAATACCCCTAGCATAAGTATAGAAAAAATATCTTCTATCATTGAAACCGAACCAGTTGGCGGCCCTGCGCAGCCAAAATATTTAAACGCAGTTATAAAAATAAAAACGGATTTATCGGCGAGGAAGTTACTTGGAATTTTGCAGGAAATTGAGCAAAAATTTGGCAGAATTAGAACTGTAAAAAACGGGTCCCGGACTATTGATTTGGACATTCTTTTATATGGAGATGAAATTATTGATGAGCCTGATTTGCAAATTCCTCATCCGCGAATGCTTGAACGTGAATTTGTGATGAAACCGCTTTTAGAAATGGAACCAAATGTTACAAAACGAATTAAAAAATAAAGTTGCGTAAAATGTTTAAAGGTTGCGCGACTCGTCACGGTTGCGTCAATCGTAAGACGTGAAAAATAAGGCGTAACCGATAGACGATATACGAGATGAGCAGCGCAAACGTTCGACGATGTACGTAACCAAAGAATCAAAGGTATGTTAGTTGCAAAAACTATCGCAAAAGTAAAAAAAGAAATTTATAAGGCACAGGCAGCTAAGAAGGTAATCGGTTTTATCCCGACAATGGGCGCGTTGCATCAAGGCCATATTGTTTTGGTGAAAAGAGCAAAAAGGGATTGCGGATTTGTCATAGCGAGTATATTTGTAAACCCAACCCAGTTTGGTCCGAAAGAGGATTTTAGAAAATATCCCAGGACGCTTCAAAAAGACAAAGAGTTATTAGAAAACGAAAAGGTAGATTTAGTTTTTTTGCCTTCGGTCTCCGAAATTTATCCTTTGGGATTTTCAACATACGTAGAGGAGAGCTTTTTAAGCCGGGTTCTTTGCGGTAAATCCCGGCCGGGACATTTTAGGGGAGTTTGTACCGTGGTAGCAAAGCTTTTTAATGTTGTACAGCCGGATATTGCTTATTTCGGCCACAAGGATTATCAGCAGGCAAAGATTATTGAAAAAATGACAAGAGATTTAAATTTTCCAACTAAAATAGAAATTATTCCTACGGTAAGAGAAAGTGATGGCTTGGCTATGAGCTCGCGTAATGTTTATTTAAACAATGAGGAAAGAAAGAATGCTGCCTGCCTCTATTTCGCATTAGCTCTTGCGAAAATATTAGTAGCGCAAGGAGAGCGTAATGCCAGCAAAATTAGCGATAAGATAAAAAAGATTATTAGTTTGACTAAGGCCGCGCGGATAGATTACGTAAAGATAGTCGATGCTAATACGTTGAGAGATATTACTAGAATAGAGAATGATGCGTTGATAGCTATAGCTATTTATATGGGAAAAACTCGTCTTGTTGACAATATCATATTAGATGCTAAAAAATAAGATAAAAATCGGCATAGTGGGTTGCGGGGCGATAGGGGAAGGGGTTGCTCTTTTTATAGACAAGGAATTACAAGATAAGGCGATACTTTGGGCAGTTTGTGATCAGGATACGGAGAAAGCAGAAATTTTAGTAGAAAAAATTTCTATGGTGCCCAAAATTTGCGAAATAGACACCCTTATTAAAAACGTAGACTTAGTAATTGAGGCTGCGTCTGTCGCGGCAGCGCGTTATATCTTAAATAAAGCAATTATTCTCAAGAAAGATGTTGTTATCCTAAGCGTGGGCGCTTTCATCGAAGATAGCTCTATTTTAAAAAAAGCAAAGGCAAGGGGAATAAATATATATGTTCCTTCCGGGGCAATTTGTGGCGTAGACGGCTTAGGCGCTTTAAGTTTGGGAGAAATAAAACGGATTTCACTTACTACATCTAAGCCCCCAAAAGGTCTTTTAGGCGCAGATTATCTAAAGAAAAAAAGAATAAATTTAGTTAACCTTAAGAAAGAAAAAGTTATTTTTAAGGGCGGAGTAAAAGAAGCCATTAAATATTTTCCGCAAAATATTAACGTTGCAGCAACTCTACTTTTAGCTTCATCGTTTAAAAGTGTGGAAGTTTGCATAAAAGCTGACCCTAAAGTGCAGCGAAATATCCACCGCATAGAAATTGATACTGAAGAAGCTAAGGTAAGTATAGCCATAGAAAATGTCCCCTCAAAGGCAAATCCAAAGACAAGCACATTGGCAATTCTTTCCGCTCAGTATCTGCTTAAAAAGATTTTTTCTTCTTTCAAAATCGGCAGTTGATTGTATAATATTGCTTTGCACAGATGCGCACAGATAAACACCACAGATGAGCGCAAGATTTTATCTGTGACTATCTGCGGTCTTAATCTGTGACAATCTGTGATATATAAATATGAACGACTACATAGTAATCAAGGGTGCCAAAGAGCATAACCTAAAGAACATAGATTTAAAAATACCTAAAAATAAACTTATCTGTATCACCGGCCTTTCCGGCTCAGGGAAGTCGTCTTTAGCTTTTGATACGATTTATGCCGAGGGGCAGCGCCGCTACGTAGAGAGCCTTTCCAGTTATGCCCGGCAATTCTTAGAGCAGCTGCAAAAACCGGAAGTGGAGCATATCGAGGGTCTTTCACCCACCATTGCTATAGAGCAAAGGACCGCAGGCGGGTCTCCTCGTTCTATTGTGGCAACACAAACAGAAATTTATGATTATCTTCGTCTACTTTTTGCTCGCGTCGGTAAACCCCATTGCTATCGGTGCAGCAAGCCTATAACTAGGACAACCTGCGAAGAGATTATCGCGCAGGTTCTTTCTTTCCCGCGCAACAATAAAATCTATATATTGTCACCGGCAGTTAGAGGCAAAAAAGGAGAATACTCCACCTTGTTTACCCGCTTGCTCAAAGAAGGTTTCTCTCGGGTGCGTGTAGATGGAGCAATTTTTGAATTGGAGGAGAAGATAAGGCTACAAAAATATAAAATCCATAATATTGAAATCGTTGTGGATAGAATACAGGTGTCAGCTAATTATAAAAAAAGAATAGCGGATTCTATAGAAACTGCCCTTAAGCATTCCGATGGCCTTGTTATGGTTTATGATGAGACCCAGAATAAAGATTTTTTATTTAACGCGCAGTTAAGCTGCGTATCCTGCGGAATTTCTCTTGGAGAATTAGAACCAAGAATGTTTAGTTTCAACTCTCCTTACGGAGCCTGTTCTTTTTGTAACGGTTTGGGAACAAAGCTAGAGTTTGACATTGATTTAATAGTTCCCGATAGAAAAAGGACAATCAATGGGGGGGCAATTGAGGCGTGGCGCCGGGGAAGCCGCGGCTATGTTATGTATCATAAGGCCATGCTGCGTGAATTTTCCCGCGAGGCTAATTTTTCGCTCGACATCCCCTTTACGCAATTGCCAAAGACAATCAGAGACGCGCTTCTTTATGGAAGCAATGATATTTGGGTTTGGGGTAAGCCTTTTGAGGGGGTAATCCCGCGCTTAGAAAGTTTATTTAGGAAAACAGAGAGCGAATACTTACGAGGAGAAATTGCAAAATATATGTCAAAACTTCCTTGTCCGGACTGTAATGGCGCACGCTTAAAGAAAGAAAGCTTAGCAGTGCATATAGCGAATAAATCTATCTGTGACGTCATACGAATGAGCATTGAGCAGTGTTTTGATTTTTTTTCCAACCTGAAACTCTCTGCATATGAAGAAAAAATTGCGCATTATGTTGTAAAAGAAATTAAGAAACGTTTAACTTTTTGCCTTGATGTCGGTTTAAGCTATCTTTCCCTAGACCGTTTAAGCTCAACGCTTTCTGGCGGAGAAGTACAAAGGATAAGGTTAGCAACTCAAGTAGGTTCATCGCTTTCCGGAGTAATTTATATTCTTGATGAGCCGACTATCGGACTTCATCCGCGCGACGATAAGAAGCTTATAGATACTTTGAAGAACTTGAAAGTTCTTGGCAACACTGTCCTTGTCGTAGAGCATGATGAACAAATGATAAAGGAAAGTGATTGGCTTATTGACCTTGGGCCAGGGGCGGGCATATACGGAGGAAGAATAGTGTATGAGGGGGAACGTGAAGGTATTTTACGCGCCGATACTTTAACGGCAAAATACCTTAGAGGTGAAGAGAGAATAGAAGTTCCAAAAGTTAGAAGGTCTTATAAAAATAAGCCATATATGTTCATTAAAGGCGCGCGTGAGCATAATCTAAAAAATATCGATATAAAAATTCCCTTGGAGACTTTTGTTTGTATAACCGGCGTTTCCGGATCGGGCAAATCTACTTTAGTAGAAGATATCCTTTATAGGGCTTTGGCAAAAGTTCTTTACGATTCGCGTGAAAAACCGGGAATGCATCAAAAAATAGAAGGTTTGGGCAATATTGATAAAGTTATTATAGTAGATCAATCTCCTATAGGCAGAACGCCGCGTTCAAATCCCGCAACGTACACAGGGGTATTTACGTATATAAGAGATGTGTTCAGTCATCTTCCTGAGGCTAAAATTCGCGGATATAAACCTGCGAGGTTTAGTTTTAATGTTTCTGGCGGCCGCTGCGATGCCTGCCAAGGCGATGGTACAAAAAAAATTGAGATGCATTTTTTACCTGACGTTTACATACCTTGCGAGATTTGCCGAGGCAAGCGTTTTAATAAGCAGACATTAGAAGTTACCTTTAAAGGCAAAAGCATCTTTGATGTTTTGGAAATGAATATTGACCAAGCCTATGAATTGTTTGAGAACTTTCCTCAAATAAAAAATATCCTAAAGGCATTAAAAGATGTTGGTTTAGGTTATATTGCCATCGGCCAGTCTGCCACCACGCTTAGCGGCGGAGAAGCACAGCGGATTAAACTGGCGGCGCAGCTACGTAAAAAAGCAACCGGAAAAACTATCTATATCCTTGATGAGCCTACTACCGGACTACATTTTGATGACGTGAAAAAACTTCTCTCGGTTCTGCAACGGCTTGTTGACAAAAAAAACACAGTTTTAGTTATCGAACATAATTTAGATGTGGTAAAATGTGCTGATTATATTATTGATTTAGGCCCGGAGGGCGGCGAAGATGGCGGCTACATAGTTATGTGTGGTAGCCCAGAGCAAATTATAGCCAAGGCTTCTTCGTATACCGGAAAGTTTTTAAAAGAAAAACTGAAAATGAAACCTTGAGCAGTTCGCCAAAGGCGGATTGCCGAACGGGTGGAAGGATTAATCTATGAAAAATAAAGTTATAATCTTAAGCTTACTTATTATTTTTTTCTGCCAGTTATCTAGTTTTGCCGCTAATAAAGAAGAGGAGAAATTCTTCATAGCCAGCAAGGCTTTTTCTGATGGTTTTTATGAGGCAAGCCTTTCTTTGTTCAAGCGATTTATTGAAGAGTTTCCGCAAAGTAAAAATGGCTCTGTTGCAAAATTATACATCGCTAAATGTTACTATTTCAAAGAAGACTATTCGCATGCTTTAGGGATATTGAATGAAATTGTGAATAAAAAAGAGGCTCAAGAGGTGCTTGATGAAGTATGTTACTGGCTGGCGGAGGGCTATTGTAAAGGAAAAAGTTTCAGAGATTCACTTGCGTTTTGTGACAGGATAATAGAAAAATATCCCTCTTCGAAATTTATCTGGCAGGCGCATTATTTGGCAGCGATAGATTCCCAAGAGTTGAACCAAGAGGATAGGTCGCAAGATTTATTTAAAAAGATAATTAGCCAATGCAAAGATGATAAGATTATTGAGGGCGCTTACTTAAAGCTTCTTGATTATTTTTTTAGAAAAAAGAATTACGCTCAACTTATCAGTCTAGGGCAGGAATACCTCAAAAAATATCCCAAAAGCAATCTAGCAGCAAAAGTATATTTTTATTTAGGCGAAAGCTTTTACGCAGAGAAAGAATTGGAAGAAGCAGTTAAAAATTATAGCCGCGCTTTAGAATTAAATAATGACAGTAGTTTTTCTGATTTGATTTATCAAGGCTTAGCGTTAGCTTTTATAGAAAAACAGGACAATACCCAAGCAAAAAAGAATATCGGCGCGATAAAAGATGAGGAGTTGCGTCTTTATTCACAAGGAGTTTATTGCCTTAAGGTAAAGGATTACGCGCAAGCTCTGGAAAACTTTGACGCGCTTTTAAATAAATTTACACAAGGCAAATTTTTTGCCAATACGTCTTTAAATAGAGCGGATGCTTTGTATGAAATGGGCAGATTAAATGACTCACTTTCTGTGTATATTTATATCATTGATAATATCAAAGGAATGCAATACTCAGATATCCGCGATAAAGCGCATTATGGTTTAGCTTGGTGTTATTTAAAGAACGGAGAATTTAAAAAGGCTATCGATGAATTTAAAAATACTTTAAAATATACCGACAATAACATAGTCAAAATAAGTTCGCAAATACAGATTGCCGATGCTTATCAGGAAGCAGGAAATTATAATCAAGCCTTAGATCTCTATAACGAAATTTTAAAAAATAACCCCAATACTGTCTACGATGATTATATCCAATTCCAAATCGGCATAGTTTTTCTTAAAGCAAAGAGATTAGAGGAGGCATTATTCGCACTGCGGAACCTTCAGAAAAATTTTCCCTCTTCAAAACTTATTCCTCAGGCGCAGTATTATCTAGCAGTCGGTTATTTTAGCGCAGAAGCATATCGCGAGGCGGAAGACCTATTGGATGATTTTATTGTGAAATTTGCGCAAAGCGAACTCATGCCCAGAGTATATTATCTCTATGGTAAATGTTTTTATAATGAGAAAAACTACAGCAAAGCATTAGAAATATTTAAAGGAATAATAGGAAAGTTTAACGATAGAGAGATCGAAGAACTTGTTTATATCGATATAGGTAATTGTTATTTAAGCCTTTCTTCATTTGATAACGCAAAGAAAACTTGGGAAGAATTCTTAAACAAGTTTAATAAATCGCAATATGCCGGTTCCGTGGCTTTGTATTTAGGAGGTTTATACGAAAACGAAAAAAATTATATTGAGGCGGAAAGATATTATAAAAATGTTACCGAAAGCTATAAAGATTCTGTTTGGGCAAAAGAAGCTATACTTTCCTTGGGCCATCTTTACCTATTTAAAGGCGATATAGATAAGGCACAGGAGACTTTGCAAAAGTTAGCGCAAATGGATACGCCTCTTTCATTAAAGGCGAAGTTTTATTTAGCTAAGATTTACACTCAAAAAAACCTAAATGCTGACGCGATAAAGATATATGACGAATTAATAGGTTCAGAGTCTACAGTTTCTAAAATTGCTATTTTAGAGAAAGCGTATCTACTTAAAGAAAACGGCGAATACCCCGAGGCCGTTATATTATTTAAAAAAGCATTGACAGCCGGTATGGATTCTCCTAAACTAAGATTTTCTTTGGCTTTTGCCTTAGAGAAAGTAAATCAAAACAAAGAGGCAATAGAGGAATATTTCAAAGCTATCTATACATTTTCGCAAGAGAAAGATTTATCTGATAAGGATAGCAGCGATTATAAAATTAAAGCTTATTTTCGTATAGCGAAGATTTACGAGAAAGAAAAGAAAATAGAAGCGGCAAGAGAGATCTATAAAAAAATAGTAGGCTTTGATAGTGAAGAGTCAAAAATAGCAAAAGCAAGGTTAGAAGAGCTGGGAAAAGCAGCAAAATGATTATAAGAGATTGCAACCGCACAAGCGCAGATAAAAGACCGCAAATACCGCAGATAAAATATCTGCGTAATCAGCGTATATAATCTGTGTAATCTGCGGTTACAGGGAGGATATAAATATGTGGCTATGGCAAGGGATAGTTCAGGGTGGTCCGGTAATGATACCGATTATTTTATGTTCTTTTTTCGCTTGCGCGATCACCATAGAAAGGATGCTTTTTTATTATGTCGGCTTAAAGTTTAATAGCAAGGAGATACTTACGCAAATTTTAGAAAATGTGCGCAAAAATAAAATCACTGAAGCAATTGAAATTTGCGAAAAGAATCAATATTATATAACCAATATTTTAAAAGCAGGCCTTATCCATTACGAAGATTCCAAAGAAATTATTAAGGAAGAGATGGAGAATACTTCTTTATATGAGCTGCCTAAACTGGAAAAAAACTTAAATTTTTTAAGCACCATTTCACATGTTTCCCCTCTTTTGGGGCTTTTAGGCACAGTTACCGGTTTGGTTAAGTGTTTTTATACAATCGAGAAAAAAGCAGCAAGCGTTGGCATGGTAAATCCGTCGGATTTAGCAGGAGGAATATGGGAGGCGCTTATCACTACCGTTGCAGGTCTATGCGTAGCTATACCCGGATATATTGCGTATCATTATTTTGTGCATAAAGTAGATTTATATATTTTGGAAGCAGAAAGAGCCGCAAGCGAATTGTTAGAAGTGTTATCGCAAAGAAGGTATGTTGGTGAGGTCTAATGAGACTTGCAATTTTTCAAGCTATGGGTGTAGAAAAATTGCGTAGTCGAATTAGACCCCACACCCAGATAAGGTGATGGGATAATAATAGAAGCGATTTTGAAATAATATCACAAACTACATATCCCACAGTGATTAAATACTCTACTGCTGGGTGTGGGGTCAATTCGCACTATTATTTTTTCTGCGTGCTTATGCACTTGAAAAAAATAATGTGCTTCCGCCAAAATTTTTGATTTTGACGAGATCTCGCCATTCGTCTAAGGCGAATGGCGGACATTGAAGGAGGTTGTTAGTGAGGTTTAAGAGACGTATCCGCGAAGAAGCAGGCTTAACGCAAATAGATATTGCGCCTTTGATTGATTGTATTTTTCTGCTTTTAATATTTTTTATGTTGACTTCAAGTTTTATTGCTATACCCGGCATAAACGTAAAACTTCCTAGGGCTATTACTTCAGAAGACATGAACCCTCAAGCGCTCACTGTTGTGATTTCGAGTGAAGATATAATTTATATTCAAGATAAACCCATCACCCTTAAAGATGTTGAAACTTTTCTTAAAAAAGGAAAATACAATGCGATTTTTATAAAATCAGATAGGAATGCGAGTTTAGGGTCGGTTGTGGGCGTTTGGGATATCTGTAAAAAATTCGGCATAGAAAAAATAGGAATTGCCACTACTTATGAAGAATAAAAATAACCAAGCTCCAAGATATCCGTCAAATTCTTTGAATTTGACGAGACCTCGTCAATTTGCTATGGGCAAATTGACGGGCAATAACCAAACAATGACCAATAATCAAATCCCAATAACCAAACGAAAACAACAAAACAGCTTGGTTATTGATTATTGGGTATTGGGATTTGTTTGGAACTTGTATCTTGGTTATTGGTTATTTATTAAAGACCAGTTTTTTATCTTTAGTTTATATTCTTGAACGATGTTTCCTATATTTTTAAAAATTGGGCCCATAACTATTTACTATTACGGATTATTTATCGTTTTGGGAATACTTGCTGGTTATTTTATTTCTTTACGAGAAGCCCAAAGGCAAAGGATAGATAAAAATATTTTTTTTAATATTTTTTTCTGGACGTTAGTTTTTTCTTTTTTAGGCGCGAAAATAGTCTATATATTGCTTGATTTCAAGAACTTTTTGGCTCGGCCATTAAGCATGGTTAGAACGGGCTTTGTTTTTTACGGTGGAGTAATTTTTGGCTTGCCCGCTTTCTATTTGTTAACAAAACGATATAAAATTGTGTTTAGAGAAATTGCTGATGCTCTCGCGCTGGGAATTCCCGTGGGGCATGCTTTGGGCAGGATTGGTTGTTTTTCTTACGGCTGTTGTTACGGCAAAAGAACAAATTCATTTCTGGGGGTTTTATTTCCTTCTGATTCACCAGCTGGCGCATCAGGCGTAAAAGTCATACCTACGCAGTTAATTGAATCATTTTTTCTTCTAATAATTTTTTTAGCCCTAAATATACTTAAAAAAAGAAAAAAATTTGAGGGGCAATTGTTTCTTTATTATCTTATTTTCTATGCGATACTGCGGTTTATTATTGAATTTTTTAGGGGAGACGAACGAGGGGAAATTTTTTCTTTTTCTGTTTCTCAAGTTATAGCGCTTGTCATTTTAACATTAGGCATTTTTTTGTGGCGCCGCTGGAAAAACACCGCAGATGTTATATAATATAGGTATAGAATATATACTATTTAAAAAACGCGCTTACACTTAGATATCACGTTTATCGGTTAACGGTTGTGCAACTCGTATCGGTTGCGTTAACCGTAAAACGTATGACGATAAACGAAACGAGCAGCGTCCTTCGATAATACTCAGGACTTAGCCCTGAGCGAAGTCGAATGGGCGTAACCGATAGACGTACTACGTAAACCCAAGCGTAAGAATTGTAAACTTGACTTGTGAATGGTACATAGAATATATATATAATTAGTACTATGTTAAAAATAGCTTTAGCTCAAATTAATCCTTGCGTTGGCGATTTAGAGGCTAATGCCAGGAAAATTATAGCTAATATAAAAGAAGCAAAGGCTAAAGGCGTTGATATAATAATTTTTCCGGAATTAGCACTGGTTGGTTATCCGCCAGAAGACCTTTTACTTAAACCCTACTTTATTGAAGAAAACTTACGCTACTTACAGCTGATTAAAAAAGAATGTAAAGGAATTATTGTGTTCGTGGGATTTGTGGATAAGGTTAAAGATAAAATCTACAATTCCTGCGCCTTTATTCAAAATGAAGCTATACGCGATATCTATCACAAGGTTTACCTTCCAAACTATGGTGTATTTGACGAAAAAAGATATTTTACGCCCGGAGAAGCGCTTTCCTTTTGCGCTTTTAAGGGTTACAGGTTCGCTGTGAGCATATGTGAAGATATATGGAAACGGGGTTTTGTCAACCATCTAAAAGGAAGAAATCTTGATTTTATAATAAATATTTCTGCCTCACCGTTTTATTTAGGAAAACTTTCATTAAGAGAAAAAACTTTTTCCGATGCCGCTGGCCAAACGCGCGCATTTCTATTTTTTTGCAATTTAGTGGGCGGGCAAGATGAGCTTGTTTTTGACGGCGCAAGTATGGTTTTCTCCGGGCAGGGCAAAGTGCTAAAATGCGCGAAGAGGTTTTCTGAAGATTTATTGATATTTACGCTCGCCAAATTCAGCCGTTACCCTAGCGTAAAGGTAGCCCCCAAAGAAGATGAGGACGTATTCAGAGCGTTACGTTTAGGCCTTTACGATTATGTGCATAAGAATGGTTTTGAAAAAGTCATGGTGGGCGTTAGCGGAGGCGTTGATTCGGCTGTAGTTATTGCGTTAGCCGCTCTTGCTTTAGGCCCGGATAACGTTAGCGCCCTGATTATGCCTTCGTGTTATACTTCCAAAGAAACATTAGCTGATGCTAAAAAGGTTTGTGATAACTTGGGGGTAAAGTATTATACCGCGAATATAGACGAGATTTTCCAATGTTATCTTAGAGATCTTAAGCCATTTTTTAAAAAGGAGAAAAGAGATAAGACAGAAGAAAATTTACAGGCGAGAATTAGAGGCAACTTGCTCATGGCTTTTTCAAACAAGTTCGGCCATCTTATTCTTAATACCGGAAATAAAAGCGAAGTTTCGGCCGGTTACTGTACGCTTTACGGAGATATGGTGGGCGGTTTTGGAGTTTTAAAAGATATACCTAAGCTGTTAGTGTATAAGCTTGCGCATTATATCAATCAAATTTGTAGCAAAAAAGTTATTCCGCTTTCGGTAATCAAAAGGGCGCCTTCCGCGGAATTAAAGCCCAACCAAAAAGACGAAGATACTTTACCGCCGTATAGGTTACTTGACGCTATTATCAAATTATATGTAGAGGAAGATCGTGCCTTGGATGAAATTGTTAAGCTAGGATTTAGAAAAGATATAGTGAAAAAAGTAATTAAAATGGTTGATTCCAGCGAATATAAGCGCCGCCAAGCCACGATAGGAATTAAGATTACACCGCGTGCCTTTGGCAGAGACAGAAGAATGCCGATTACGAATAAGTTTAATTGTTAATAAGTATCGCACAGATGATCACAGATTAAAAATCACAGATGATCGCAGATAAGAAATAAAAATAGAAATACAGTTGAAATTTATCTGTGCTCATCCGCTTTCAAATCTGTGTTAATCTGTGTAAAAAAGAAGGAGTAGTTATGGCAAACATTAAACAAGTTCGCGCAAGGGAAATTCTTGATTCTCGCGGTAATCCCACGGTTGAAGTGGATGTAGTATTAAGTAATGGTATATTAGGCAGAGCCGCTGTTCCTTCCGGCGCATCTACCGGAGAGCATGAGGCTTTGGAGTTAAGGGATAAAGATAGCAAGCGCTACATGGGAAAAGGCGTCTTAAAGGCCGTAGATAATGTTAATAAGATTATTTTTCCGAAAATAAAAGGCCAAGAACCTAACTTTAAAAAAATCGATAAAGTTATGCTTGAGCTTGACGGCACGGCGAATAAATCAAAATTAGGTGCAAACGCTATCCTAGGCGTATCATTAGCAGTAGCAAAAGCAGCGGCGAACGCAAAGAAGTTACCTCTTTACAAATACCTTGGCGGCGCAAAAGCAAAGGTTTTGCCTGTGCCACTAATGAACATTCTAAACGGTGGCCTGCATGCTGATAATAACTTAGATATACAGGAATTTATGATTGCGCCTATAGGTTTTGATAGTTTTAAGAGAGCGTTACAGGCGGCAACCGAGGTATTTCATAATCTAAAATCAATTTTAAAAGGGCAAAAGCTCTCTACATCTGTCGGTGATGAGGGCGGATTTGCTCCAAATTTAAACAAAAACGAAGAAGCACTTTCTTTAATCATCCAGGCTATCGAAAAATCCAGCTATAAACCGGGCAAGGAAGTGGCTTTGGCCTTAGATCCGGCAGCAAGTTCTTTCTTTAAAGACGGATATTATATTCTTGAAGGCAAAAAAGTTGACTCTAACTATATGATCGATTTTTACGCGCAATTAGTCGCTAAGTATCCGATTGTTTCTATTGAAGACGGTTTAGCTGAAGATGATTGGCAAGGTTGGAGGAATCTTACAATCAAGTTAGGCGGTAAAATTCAACTTGTAGGCGATGATTTATTTGTTACTAATACTAAGCGGTTACAGAGAGGCATTGATGAAAAAGTTGCTAATTCCATTCTCATTAAAGTAAACCAAATCGGCAGTCTTTCTGAGACTTTAGCGGCGATTGATTTAGCGTTTAAGCATAAATACACCGTTGTAATTTCGCATCGCTCAGGAGAAACTGAAGATACTACCATCGCTCATCTTGCTGTAGCTACGGGTTGCGGTCAAATTAAGACAGGTTCGCTTTCACGCACTGATAGGATTGCTAAATATAATGAGCTTCTACGCATAGAAGAAGAATTGGGCAAAAGGGGAGAATATGCGGGTAAAACCTTTAAATTTAAATTATCTTAGTATATTAAGGTTTTTTTTCTTCGTCGGACTTTTTTTTATTGTTGCGATGATAGTTTATTTTCCGAATTACGCTAAGCTAAAAAAACTAAAAGAGGCTAACCAAAAACTTACCCTAGAGGTAAAATCATTAAGCGTGGAAATAAAAGATTTACGCTCAAATATACGAAAGATAGGTAAAGATCCTTTTTTGTATGAAAAACTCGCCCGAGAAAACCTTGGCGTTGCCAAGGAGAACGAAATAGTTGTTGACATCAAGCAATAAGTTGATAACATAGCAGATAATTCGTGTTCTTTAATATCGCGGGGTGGAGCAGACAGGTAGCTCGCAAGGCTCGATGGATACAAAACTCAAAGCCGACATTGCGGAATCAGCCGTAATAACCGAACTTCTTAAAAGAGGTTTTAGGGTATTGCGGCCGGTAGGGGATAGGCTTTCCTATGATTTAGGCGTAGACCTTCAAGGAAAGTTTGTCCGCATCTAGGTAAAAAGCGCGTGGCTTAACGTAAAAGATAAGTGTTATGTCATTGATGCGCGGCGGACTAAGACCAATCGCCGGCGCATGTTAAGAGCGCGTTACAGCAAGAATGACTTTGATTTCGCAATTGTTTATATCGCTGATTTAAATGTATTCTACGTGATACCTATAGCCGCGTTTTCTGATTATAAGAGTACTATAACATTTGTTGAATCAGAAAAGAGGCAACGTAGGCCAAAAACAGCGATTTACAGAGAGCGATGGGGTTTGTTATCTAATGGGTCCCTCAGCCGGTAACGGCTGATGGAAAACTTGTCAAATTCGGTGGAACCCTGACTTTTTGTCGAGGCAATACCGAGCCAAGCCCCGACGTAATGTCGGGGAAGGTGTAGAGACTAGTTGGCAGGGACCCGGCACTAATTTAAATTCAAAGTATAATAAAATTAGTGCCGGGTTAAGGTATAGTCCAGACTACAAACTTTTGATAATTTTTAGAAAATATCAAGAGGCAGCGAAAGCTGTAGTGGTAAGCATAACCTTGAGGTCACAGGTTCAAATCCTGTCCCCGCAACCATGATATAAAGCGTAGCCTACTCTTTTTAGAGTAGGCTATACTATTTTTCGGAAACGATTTTGGAACCAATAAATATCGTACGGACAACTTCGACTGTCGTCGAAGATTGGTTTCAAATCCTGTCCCCGCAACCACGATATAAAACGGAGCCTACTCTTTGCGGAGTAGGCTTTCTGTTTTTTGTAAGCTATTTTGGATGCGCGAAAAAACATAAACTGCCTTCGGCAGCGCGCATACAAATCCTGTCCCCGCAACCATATTTATACTTCGAAGCCTACGTGGTGTAAACGTAGGCTTTTTTGTTGTGCCATTGCATTTTTGGATGCACTAAATTTTTATAGTGGTTCTCCCGATTTCGTTTCACTCATCGGGATTAATTCAACTACAGCCCCGATTTATCGGGGCTAAGTTTCATTGAAAAATCCTGTCCCCGCAACCAGTTTTACTTAAGCCCAGATTAAATAAATTTAGTCTGGGCTTTTTGTTTTGGGACAAGGTTAGGTTCTCGAAGGCTGTACGAAGGCTGAGATGCGCGCTAAAGTCATCAGGAGTCTTGGCTTGACACCAGGGACGATGGGCTAGGGCAGTTGTTTCTGGTAATTTTCTCCTGGGTGGCGTATCAGGAAAGGAAGCGTATTATCGAGCGTACCAAGGCTGGATTAGAGCGTGCCAGGAAGTCTGGGGGAAGAGGCTTGGCTGGTCACAAGGCGTTAAAGACCGCAAACAAAGGCGGGGAAAATCGGGGTATTTGTTGAGGTATAATAATAAGGGTATTTAGGCCGAAAATAAGGCTAAAGAGGTGTTTATTAAAAGGGGTAACGTATAATAAAGTGTGTAAGTTCTCTGGCAAGTAAATAAAAAAGGGTGTATCCTTTTTGTGGATAATCCAATATTAACCACATAGCCGTTACAAGCGGCTAATTAAAAGGAGGTACACCCTTATGGAAGTGCTGG